>JBGTMK010000164.1:0-3375 GCA_041743605.1 Nostoc sp. | reverse complement strand
AACGCAACGCCATGACATCACTCAGTCCCACCTCTCCTGCAACGCCACGTATAAGAATACGGTCATAACTGCGACGTACTGGGATGTGAATTATCCATTCAAAATATTCCTCTGCCCAGATTTCATATTTTTCAAAGTCATAGCCCAAGGTTTCAAACCATCCTCGCATCTGCTGGGCTAGTGCGATCGCTCTACATTGATTTTCAGTTGCAGTTCCTGGTAGTGCAGGATTATTCTCTACTGCCAACCTTGCTATTTCTGTACGAATTCCCTCCAGCGTCGGTAATCTTTCCATTTGCTCTTGGATACAAGCAATCCTTTTATGTAGAGAACCAATTTTCTGGTTTAGCAACACATCAGAGGGTGTGCGAGTGCGTTTAGCAACTTCGATAAATACAGTTGCAAATTCAGCCACTTCTCGCCTGACCTCAAGTTCCAAACTTCTGATGTCATCACCCAAGGTATAGGTATCTAAAAAAGCATCAACCTCAGAAAGCAGAATTGAGGGGTTATTGTGGTCTAATGCTGTGCGAAAAGCTTGTTTAATTGCTTGTTGTCGGAACAATTCGAGCAATGGCTTAGGTTTGCCTACGCCATATTCTACTAGGGCGTAAGCGTAAACACCACTAAAATCAGCAGGTGGATGCTCTGGATCGAGGTGAAATTGCTGGAGTAACTTAATTACAGTCTCCGAACGCAGAATTTTTTCTTTAATCAAAGGGTTGGCGATGCTAGTAATTGCGTTGAAGACCAGATCCAGGTTAATCAAGCTCATTAAAATACTCCAAAAACACAGAGCTATCTTGCTAACTAAGGGTTAATTACTGTTACAAATAATATACTGCCAAAAACAGTTTTATTTTATACTTCCTCAATGATTATCGAAAGAATACATTTAATAACTGTAATTTACTAGGCGGTCGCTTTGCTCCTCCTGTTCAACAATATTTTTTCAGAGTTGATTGCAAAGTAGATTTTGGAAGTAGTTGATCACTGCTTCGGCGTAGTTCGCCGCAGGCATCGTTTCCATTCCATCACTCAAGGTATATTCGCGGGTATTCATCGCGTCGAATTAAATTAACAATCATGAAAAGACCACAAACTGTCAAATCATTGGAAGAATTAGGTCGAGTACGTTTGTCAAAAAACTTTTTTATGCGTGATTTTCTGCACTCAGAAATTTCTCTTTCTTGAAGGGATTCCAAATATACCAGATAATCCTGATTTGGCGATCGCCTCCGGCAAAAGTCTTTGTGAACAAGTTCTAGAACCAATTCAACAAGCTTTCGGAAGAATCAGCATTCGCTCTGGATATCGGTCATCTGCTGTCAATGCTAAAGGTGCAGAAAATAAAAACCAGTACAATTGTGCTAGTAACGAATCTAACTATGCAGTTCATATCTGGGATGTTCCAGACGCTAAAGGTTATATGGGTGCTACAGCCTGCATTATTGTGAATTCTTTCATTGATTATTATGAGAAAACTGCCGATTGGACAGCCTTAGCATGGTGGATTCACGATTACATTGATTATTACAATGCAATCACCTTTTTTCCCAAGTATGCTGCGTTCAATATTGGTTGGTCTGAAAATCCCGAATGCAGAAAACTATACATTTATAGCTATATCCCTAATCCTTACACAGGCAAGAAGGGATACTTAACACGTCTAGATGCAGAAAATTATTCAGGTTCACATGAACAGTTTTATGAAGAGTTGGCAACGCAGTTAGCTATTACACTTTAACTTCAGCCTCTAGAAGGCTCAAAAGTTTTTCTTCTAACTCAGTTAGATAAGGTCGATTCAACTTACCTAACGACTGCAACAGACTTTTGACTGTCTCCTCCAGCGAATCGGAATACACTCGACTGATGCGATCGCACACCAACCGCATCTGCTCACACTCGGCAGGCAAGTAATTGTAAGATTTGAGGTGCTGCAACCCAATCGTGTACTCGCCATCCCACATTTTCACACTGGGTTGAGTCGATGGGGAGTATTATCTCCCGCACCTCTCAGTTAGATCCGTGCGTGCAACTTTCACTGCACACGGCTCCCGATGTTCTCAGCTTGCGCTTTTGCTCATGTGTTTGTAATCGTGACAACTCTCGTGAATTGCTTCTAGATTATTCTTTTTCCAGTTGGCGTGGTTTCCGTCGATGTGGTGCAAGTGAATGCGCTCATCATCAAGGAATTTCAGACCACAGGAAGCACATCTATGGTTTTGCTTCTTAAGAGCAATAGAAGTTTCACCGTCGTAGAGTTTACTTTTACGTTCGCTCCAGTAGGCTGTATTTCCGTCATAAGGGGATTTTATTCCTTGAGCCATGACGTGTTTGTTTTCGGAGTAGGAAACCTTTGGGAATGCCTTTTTTATTAGCTCCTGGCATGTGTGACGATTTTGCTTGGTTTCCTTGTTGAATACCTTGAAGGCTCTATGATTGATGTGCCATAAGGAAAACTTTGACCCATCCATCTTGCAGAACTTATGGTAATTTCTCCACCCTCTTACTACTGGGGCTAATTTCTCAGCCTTTGTAGTAGCACCATAATTCGAGTTGTTGACAATGTGTTTTATTTTCTTACGGAATGCTTTGAAGTTGTCCACCGAGGGAGTGCTTCTAAACTTTCCGTTTTTCTGGACTTGAAAGTGCCAGCCGAGGAAATCAAACCCATCTGTCGCGGCGGTGATTTTGGTCTTCTTTTGGCTTACTTGCATTCCGCGTTTGCGGAGAAACTCGCTGATTCTTTCAAGTATTTCTATCGCGTTATCTTTGGGTTTTAGTATAATTACCATATCGTCCGCGTATCGGACTGATGGCTCAGTGATTTGCCCGTTGGCTTTGGATCGGTGAATACTTTCAATCCCGTTGAGTGCGATGTTCGCTAATAGTGGGCTGACCACTCCCCCTTGAGGTGTACCCTGTTCGGGGAATTCCGGATTAACTCCTACCTTGAGGCATCGAAATATACCGAGTTTTAAGCCTTTGGGGGCAATGAGTTCGTTCATTATTGCTGAGTGATTAATCCTGTCGAAGCACTTTTCAATATCGAGTTCAATTACTCGCTTATTTATTCCGTTAACCTTGGAGTTAAGGTTTAGGAAGATGTACTTTTGTGCATCATGGGCAGAGCGCCCAGTTCTGAACCCGTAACTCCTGGCGTGGAAAGTGGCTTCGTGTGCTGGTTCGAGTGCGTATTTTGCTAGACATTGCCAAGACCTGTCCGCAATTGTTGGAACGATATAATAAAACTGCACATAACTTCAAGTCTCTTTTGGGAAGTAGTGTCACCATCACCAATCCCATTCACCCACTGTATGGTCAGTCAGTTGTAGTACGGCAAATTCGCAAAGTTGGTCAAGAGACTAAAGT
>JBGTMK010000163.1:0-18475 GCA_041743605.1 Nostoc sp. | reverse complement strand
GGAAACAGGCAAAAGATTTGTATAGTAATTATGTATACATAAAGACCAATTAATAAACATCAAGAAATTTCAAAATTTAAAACCGCAAACAAATTAGGAGGTATTCTACATAATTACTTAGCGATAATTAGCGGTTAGCATTCAAAACAATTGTTTATTTATACTCTTGTACGGAGCTAGCAGCGAAAGTCGAGTAAACCTTAACTAGAATTGATAATTTTCTACTTTGTCGAAAATAAATTTTCATCTAGAGTAGGACAAATATACCTGCTGTTTACCACATAGAAAAAAGCTAGCTGAAGCCTCTGGCTCATAGCTAGAGGAAACCAAGCTTGATGCTTGAGAGTCTGGTTTCAAAATGGGTAACAGCAACATCCCCTATCAGCTTGATCACCTATGCTAAAAGTTATGCACTCGGCCGCCAACTCAGCCACTCCAAATTCCCAGTGGGAGGATTTAATCAAGCTTCCAGCCCCAAATACAGCCCAATGGGACAATATCAAAACCCAATTAGACTTGGTGCTGTTGGCGCTAGAAACCCTAACTGGGATTGGTTCAGAGGCTATGCTTTCGGCGGCAACTGATCTGAATTTAGAGTCAAGAGTGCCAGACCGCGTAGCTTTATGGCGACTGCGCCAATCAAATCCCCTACGCAAAGGTCAAGGAGGGCGAAAAAAGCTAGATATCGAAGAAGCGCGATCGCTTGTTCTGATCATCTGCTACTTAGCCAAACAGCACCAGGAATTGATTCGCCGCGCTGTCGGTCTGTTAGAACAAATGGCAGAAAATAACCGGGAACCTCACCAGGCTGCTTTACTTGGAGATTATATTGATGCTTTTTGCAACACCTACCAAGAGCGGATGGAAGAGGACGAGCAAATCTCAACGGATTTACTAACCAACCTGGCCCTAAAACTGCTTGTAGATTTACTTTTTTACAGCGCTCCTGGTGGGCATCGCCGTCTCTGGCTAGCACTTATAGACCGTTCAACAAAATTTTAAATTTTAGATTTGAAATTCCTCAACCAAAATTCGCTAATGAAAGTTTGCTAGGTCAGGAAAGCCTTTGGATGGTCATTAGCTCTTGGGCAATGTACTATCAGCACTGCTTCCTTCTTGCACACCAGTTTGTACAACGGAAGGAACCTGACAAATTTTTGAGTGGAAGAACCCACCGTTTCAACTTTTTTTGTAACCAACTGGCTCAATTTTTTGCAAAATCCCAAATAGTCTTCCTCGCAGTTCCTGCCATGCCTCTATCAAATTCTGTCATTCGTCGCTACACACCACCGACCTGCACGCTAGAAGTATTCGCGCAAAGCTCACCTCTGTCCCGGTGGATGGGGAAAACTGTCCTTAAACACCTGAGCTTTGAGCTACGTTTTGATGATCCCCGACTACCAGAAGAACAAAGATTTCCAATTCGGGGCGATCGCGAACAACTCGAAGCTTTATGTGATGCCGTCACCAGCTATGTACAAGAATTCCTCCAACAGTCTCCAGAAAGCTTTTGGGTCAGTTTCTCTAGTACCCAAGGATCAAGTACGGCACTGGATGAGCCGGAATTAAAGTCCTCAACAAAAACATTAAATTCCTTTAGTACCCAAATTCCAGGGGCAAATATTCACTTAGAACCAACCAGCTATTTAACTCATAATTTATTTCTCGGTTCTCTCGCCAACCACTCATCTGGTCCCGTAATTAAACTCAGTCTGCTGCAACTATTTGATTTGGCAAGTGCTTTAGATGAATACTCGACTGATGTCATGGCACTCCCGACTCTCAACAACACGAGTTCAACTCTGAGGTTTCCTGCTTGGGCACCTATTGCCGCAGTATTAGTATTAGGTGTAGGTTTTTTACCAGTTACTTGGCAATATGCTAATACTATTAGGGAAAAGCAACAGCAGACAGCTAACACATCAGATCCAGCAGCGGTAAAGGATGCTTTAAAACCTTCACCCTCATTAAACTTTCCCACGCCTGAAACTGGGTTAACTGCTCCATCAGATAGTTTGCTAGGTTCCACCCCTCCACTTGCCACATCTAGTTTGCCTCAAGCACCCTTAACAGCACCTAATTCTAGTTTCTCTACATCGCCATCTCTACTTCCAAATAATGCACTGACAATACCTCCAGGGACGACTTCAACTCTTCCCACTAATGGAGCGATGCCTTCTCTGCTAGACGCTACGCGAACGGCGGGCTTCTCTAACGCACCATCGAACAAAATCCCAGGTCAGGAAATTGCCATATTACCAAATCTGGGACAGAACCCTACAGGAGCAAATCCTCAAGGTGGTACTCTCCCTCAGCTGCGGGATTTGCCACCCAGATTATCTTCTAACACAGGCAGCTTACCAACTAATATCTCACCAGTCCCCCCGTCTATTGGAACTATACCCAATACCAATAATAGTGGTGGCAATACACCTAATACCCCTACCCAACCACCCTCACTAAGCTCACAACAGCTAGAGGAAAGAATCAATTCCCTACAGCCAACTTCTCCTGGAGAAAAACCTGCTTCACAACTTCCCTCCTCTAGAACTGCGGATAATAATCCCTTTATCGATCAATTAGGGGACGGAAGCAAACCCCCCACATCCACAGAAGTTGCTACTGGCACATTATTTGATACACCTCAAATAGCAGAAGCTAGAGAATACCTCAGAAAACGTTGGCAACCACCCACTGGACTAGGACAAACATTAGAGTACAGCTTGATAGTCAGCGTTGACGGCACAGTTGAACGAATACTTCCTCTTAATAAGCCAGCCAGAGAATTCGTTGATAGCGCTGGTATGCCTGAAGTGGGTAAACCTTTTGTTTCTGCTAATAGAAGCGGACAAAATGTCAGAATTCGCGTTGTTCTCAGTCCTGATGGCAAGGTACAGACTTTTCCAGATGAATAAATAAACTAATCTGTTTAATGCCACTTGTAAAACTGGTACAAACTTTGTGCCAGTTTTTATTTAATCCAATTGCTCTTGAGCTTGCTTTTTGGAGTACAGTTACCAAACTGGTCTTACTATTGATACCAGTAAACCTACCTATTAATACAATTACTCTTAACACCAATTCTCTAAAATAACACTATTTGATACAAATTTAGAGGCTGAGATTAAATCTTATTCCTCTTAATTACGAATTGGTACAAATAACTCATATCAAAGATAAGAAATATGCAAACAATTGGTACTCAAAAAGACAGTCCAGCTTGGGTTATTCAAACTTGGGCAGCTTTTATGATTTCTATTTCTATGACCACCTTCGGTATTGTAAATTTACCTGTGAATAGCTGGGTGAAAGGATTTATGGGTATGGGTTTAGCTTTTTCTGTTGGCTCAACTTTCACTTTGGCAAAAACTACTAGAGACTTGCACGAAACTAGAAGATTAACTGCTAGGTTAGACGAGGCGAAAGTAGAAAAATTACTTTCACAACACGATCCTCTAAATTTAAAATGAAGCCAGTTATATCATGTCCGACTAAATACTTGTCATTACAAACGCAGCGATAGCGGAGTCAAGTAATTGCAATGATTCTGTGATTGCTTCTCTACGAGACGCTGCGCGAACGTTTCACTCGCAATGACATATCATAAGTGATTAAGCGGACATGATATTACACCAATTTTGGATTAAAAAGCTTTACTAAAAAGCTGTTAGAAATTAACTATATGACGAAAAACTAAAGGACTGGATATACCAGTCCTTTATTATATTGTTTGATTTAACGTTTGTTTTTATCTTAATAACGGGATTTTTTGGTCTTTAACTTTTGCTTTTTACGCCGACGTTCGCTAGCAGCTACAGCCTGTTCTACCGGATAACCCACTACAGGAATTACCTGATATTTGCGCTCTTCTTCTAACTTTTTCAGAACAGTGTAATCAACCCAATGAATGCAATCAACTGGACACGTGTCAATGGCTTCTTGGATAAGTTCCTCAGCGTCCCCATCTTGGCGAACCACGCGCGATCGCCCGTAATCTGGTTCAATGTAAAAGGTGTTGCGCGCAACATGAGCGCAATGCTTGCAACCAATACAGGTGATTTCGTCAACATAAACACCATTTTGGCGCAGCACACCGCCCAATTCCGGTTCCAAACCAGAACGTTCTGGGGCATCCCGTAAGAAACCCCCTAATTCTGGTTCCAAACCGGAACGGTTATCTTCTTGTTCTTCCGGCGACGGCAGAAAATCAGCCATTACGCACTCCAGCGCTGTACTACCAGGCGAATTGAACCATCTTCATTTTTTTGTTGTTCAGAAACTTGAAAACCAACACGAGCTGTTTCTTTGACAACTGTTTGATAAGCATACCGCTGTGTTACTTGGCGCAAAAATCCATCTACAGACAAATCTTGCTGCCAATATTGCAAGTCAGCTACCAATTCATATTCCTTGCCATTCCATCTAAAGCCGATGTCATAGCCATTTTCCTGCTCAATACTAACTTCCGCAGGATGGGTTTGACCGCGATAGCCACGGACTTCGCGTGGGCCGGGTTTCCAGTCTACGCCCAATTCAGTCAAAGCATCTTTCAAAGAATCAAGGTTACGGATTTGAGTCTTAATTTGGCTAAAGTGTGACATGGTGGTTGTGAATTAATAACACTAAACTACTGTGAAAACTTACCAATTACTTACCAATCGCTGTAAGTGGTGTGTGTATTCGCCACATTAGATTGCTGCACCTTAGCGGCGAAATATTCTGAGGTTGGCTCATGACTAAGTACTTGTCCCAGCTGTGCTTCTATTGCTGCTGTAACCTCAGCGCAAGAATTGCCCACAATGCCAGTGACTGTTTCTTGTACCCGACCGTCTGGATAAATTATGAACTCTAATGTCTCCATTCTTTTGGCCAACCAGGATAAGTACGCTTAAATTGTACTGCCTTAGCAGAAGGCTACAAATATAGCCGTAGGAACATTTTTACTTAGATACAAACCTGCCATTTGTTAACTAATGTTCCATCTTTCAACACATATATCTCAGAATCTTTACAAAACTTATTAACATTATAAGCAGATGCATCAGTATTTAGTTAGTTTCTCTTAACCTCCTTGATTAGTCAAGGTGAGAACTGAAGGTAGCTAGGTAAGCTGCAAAAGTCCTAAAAATAAGCATTAGAGGTAGTATAGCCAGCAAGAGAATTCACAAAAATATAAAATTTCTTGAAAAACTTTATTATTACCATTCGATTTACTTTATTCTCTTCTGGGTAGGTTGGATGCAATGCTGTATCAGTCTAGAGCAAGATAGTAGGGTATACGTAGGTATTGTATTAAGTCTTTGATATAGTGACTTTAGTTAGCATCGGCTGTAAAGGGATTTTTAAACTGCGATCGCTATTTGCTGCCATTGGTGAGATTTACTACGATCGCTGCTGTATTTAGAGGTAGAAATCCCTTGACAATTGTAAAACAACTTAACTTGCTTCTGAAGAATTGCCGTCTAGCAGTACATAAAAAATTTTAAGTTTACTATTATCTTATCCTGTTTAAATCAGTCTATTTACGAGGTAAATTCTATGGCAATGGTTTTAGAGAAAGTAGTTCCTTTTGGGAGGTCGATGGATGAATATATAAAAATATTCAATTTAACAAATGCAGATTTAAATAAAAGAATCATTGGGATTGGGGATGGACCAGCAAGCTTTAATGCAGAAATGACACGTCAGGGTAAAAGTGTAGTTTCTGTTGACCCACTATACCAATTTTCTAGTGATGAAATATTGAAAAGGTTTGATGAAGTAGTAGATAATATCATTAATCAAGTCAAGGCTACATCGAATGATTGGGTATGGAGCTATCATAAATCCCCAGATGATTTGCGACACAATCGAGTCAAAGTTATTCAAGAATTTCTGTCTGATTATGAAACTGGCAAAAAGAATAACAGATATACAGTTGGTGAATTACCAAAATTGGCTTATGATAATCAAGAATTTGATATAGCTCTTTGTTCGCATTTATTATTTTTATATTCCGACCATCTCGATTACGATTTTCACTTAAATTCAGTAGGTGAGATGTTGCGTATTGCTAAAGAAGTCAGAATATTTCCCCTGATAACTTTAATGTGGAAACATTCACAACATTTAAATGAAATAGTTAAATATTACACTTCCAAGGGTTACAAGATAGATATTGAAAAGGTTGAATACGAACTACAGCCTGGTGGAAACCAGATGTTGAAGATAACCAGATATGTTATATAATTCGTATCTATAAAGAATTGGTATAACCATCCGGTGTATAGATTGTTAGGTATATTATTCAGCAAACATTTCAGCCAAAGTATCTAAAACTGCTTTTTGTTTATCAGAGTCAATCTGACCTAGCTTTTTGACTAATCGAGTTTTGTCAACTGTACGAATTTGATCTAGAACGATTTGCCCATCCTTACCCTGAAACTGACAAGCAACACGAGTCGGATAAGATTGTCCTTGAGTTGTCATCGGAGCAACAATAACCGTGGCAATATATTTATTCATCTCATCTGGTGAAATTACTACACAGGGTCTTGTCTTTTGAATCTCACTGCCAATTGTTGGGTCGAGGTTAATCAAAAACACATCAAATCGATTCACTACCACTCCCACTCTAGATGCTCCCACTCTGTAGTTATTGCATCATCGAGCAGTGTATCGTCGTGTTGCTTCGCCATAGTTGCAAATGCTTCCTCCCATTCATGACGCGATTGAGAGGCAGCACGGACAATTAGGTGACAATCTTGAATTTCAATTTCCACCTCTTCGCCAATACCACTTTGTTCCAGCAGAGGTTTAGGAATGCGGATACCTTGAGAATTCCCGATTTTAACAATACGGGTTCTAATTGCTGTCCCCATGAGAATACTTATCCTTGATTGTAATTACATTGTGATTACTAATCAGGCTTTTGTCAAGAAGCGCTCAATTTTTAAATAATTTTTAATGCGTAGGCGTACCCAGCCGTAGGCATCGCTCTCAAGATTACCAGATGCGATGTCTACGACGGGCTACGTCTACGCACTTTTCTCTTAACTGGGTTTATCAGACTCAAACGGATTCCGCAATCTCACTTGTGTAATCCAACGGAAATCATCTGTATTTCTTGTTATCAAAGTTAGTCTATACACTAAAGCAGTGCCGGCAATAATTGCATCACCTAAAGTCATTCGTTTCTGTTGTCGCAGAATTACCGCTTGATTTAACACATCTTGAGAGATTGCTAAAACCTGAGCAACTTGAAAAAACTCCTCAAAATACTGGCGTTGTTCCTCTTTAAGCAGATGATAGCCTAACACTTCCAAATAACTGAGTGCTGATACCGCAGGTACATATTCAGCAATTAACTCTCTCAAGTGGGCGTTTTCTGGTTGAGCAGAATATATAATAATATTGCTATCAAGCAGCACGTTTTATCGTCCCGGAAGTGAACGGTCTTGACGAGTTTCTTGCTGCCAAATAACTGGATCAACATCAGTCAAAGCTTGATTCACAGCAAGTTTTTCTAATATTTCAGCCATTCTTTGTCCCCGTGCTTGTTTATCTATGACTGATTCATTTTCGAGCAATGTAACATGAACCGGGATTTGTTGCTCTCCCAATGTTGGTACATCATCAATCCACTCTAAACGACTTCCTTTCAACCAAGCTCTGAATGTTTTTAGCATTATTTCGCTCTCTAGTTTCTATCTATCTTGGCATGGCTCTTAAAATTACCAGATGCGATCGCTTTGCTGGTACATATTTAATATGCTCCAGTTCCCGTGCGGTTACTAGTCTTTAGGTCGTATCAGAGTCATCCGGTAATTCACCAAGGGTCTGCTGTGCAGCGTGACGGATATGAAGAACACGCACTGTCGATATTTCTTGTGCTGCCAAAATCGTGAAAATTATTCGGTATGAGTTGCGTCCTCGACCGTAAAGTATCTGGCGAATTTCTTGGCTAAAATAATCATTTTCTCTCGCTAGAGAACATCGGCTTGGCATTTGCGATAAAGACTCAATGACTTGTAGTAATCCTGCATACCACTGACTTGCCCTTTCAGGAGAAGTAACTTGAGATAACTGCAAAAATGCGCTGTCTGCTTCTGCTTCAGCTACACTAGAGATTTCAATGCGGTATTTCATGAATCGGCTGGCAGATTATACTTGCGACGTTGCTCGTCAGCAAAATCATCAAATGAACGGAATCTACCCGCTTCAAAGTCTTCTAATCCTTGCTGAATACCCTTAATAGCTGCTTCTGAGTCTTGCACCTCCCACTCTAGGACAGCCTCTAGCAATTGGGCTGCAACCAAACTAACATCTTGTCCCTGCTGTGTAGCTTTCTCGCGCAGTCGTGCTTCTAATTCTGGGCTTAGGGAAACAACGATCGCCATAATCGGATATTTTGTGGAAAGTTTATAGATATGATCTTATTTCAGAATATCTGATAAAGCTGCGTAGGCATAGCCAGCCGTAGGCATCGCTCTGGGCACAACCACTTATGCTGTCACCATTGACCGTACTGAATCAGGGGATGCTGGCTGAAAATGTAACACCATAATTTGCTCTGGGCGTAAACCGACAGATTCATAAGTGCGGCCAGAGCGATCGCTAAATTCCACCTCAAACGCAGCACCGCCAGCTAATAATTCTACTACTGCGCCAACTTGACCAAGGTACAGGTTGTATTCAAGCAAATCAACTATCAGTGCTACTACATCCAGCAACTTGATTGTACTTTTAGTCATCTTGTATCACTTCCAGATAGATATTACAGAGGATAGCAGGTTGTTAATCTTGGGACATCAGAACCTTCTTCTATAATCCAACCACTGCGAATGGTCGCACTTCTATCTTGCTATTCCAACGTGAGATATAGAGTGTAACGTTGTCCAAATTCATCGCGCCGTCCCAAGCGAACTTCTTGAGTTTTAACTGTTTGCAAAAGAATTTGGCGTAATTCCTCAGCATTGTCTGCTGTTATACCTAAGATTGATAAAAAGAGACGAGCTTTATGTTTTCCTTCATCATGCTCTGGATTGAGGCAGTAGTCACGCAGTTTACGAATATCAACGACTGCATTTTCTGCATTTGGGATTAGATTGGCTGAACTAGAGCCTTCCATATTTTCAACAGTGATTTGATGCGATCGCTTTATAGGTTATGTATTATAATGTCATGTTGTTGCCTCACTCCTAGACGCAAGCTTATTTACGACCAAAATCTGCTGGAATCTCGCCCCAAGAGACAGTATTCCATTTGAGGATAGGATTGGTATACTCATTATTTTCCAACCACGTCAATGCTCTATCTACTAAATTAAATATTTCTTCATTGTGCATACTTCGGGTTAACTTTGTTTTGGTTTTCTTGTTTGTTACCCAAATAATAGCTGTCTCTGAATCAGAATAAATAGGTATATTCATACTTTGTTTATTGAGGTATGCAAGAGCATGAACAATAGCCAAAAATTCTCCAAGATTATTCGTTCCGTTTGGCATTGGACTTTTATGAAAAATCACTTTCCGTGTTGCTGTATCAATACCTCTATATTCAACGTACCCAGGATTCCCTAAACATGAAGCGTCAACACAAACGCTATCCATTATTAACTCTTGTGCAGGAAGAATTTTTGTTTTTGTTTCCTCCCGGGTTACTTCTTTATGCTCAGTTGTAATGATAAAATTCTGCTCTGAAACCTCCAATGCTGCTTCTGCTTCTTCTCTAGTCTTAAAGGATTTGTACAACGCACCACTAAAACCTGTGATATGTTCTTCACACTCGTCCCAGCTTGTGAATATACCTGTCTTTCGACCTTTAAAAACGGCGTAGTATTTCTTGGATGCCATAATGACTCCTTCTGAATAGGAGGATGTGATACTTCTTCTCAATATCTTTGAATTAGGATAAGTAAATTCAGTTCATTAAAATTTAATGTCAGTAAAAAATAATTGAACAATAAATTAATTTTTAAACATATTTATTAGTTACAAGTTTATATATTGTCTTAAAATTTCAAATTAGCACCATCTGCTTTCACTTTCTGCAATAACTGTTGTAAGGAAATTATTTAAATTTGGTTTATCTTTAAATTTTCCTAAATTAATATGATTGGAATTATCCCACTCTCCAAGTGTCCAATATGCAGATGCAGCCAGTCCTAATTCAAGAGTGAAGCAGCTTCGTAACCAATCAGATGGTAAATCATCATCAATTAAAAAGATAACTGCTATATATGCTGCTTCTGGACTTACTCTAGGTGCTGGCATAGCAATGTAAATTAATCCAATATCCTCGGAATGCCTAGTAAAATTACATATCGGGTAAATCAATGATGTATAATTATCATTTTGGATATCAGAACATTTATTCCAAAGTTGCAAAATCCAGTCTTGAGCGGATTTATCTATAACTTTACTGACTAACTCTTGAAAGTTATTTTCTACAATATAAGGCATTATTTTATGTGCAAATGTATAGTGTTGCTGATTGAGCATCTCACTCAATTGCTGATTATTAATTAGCCCGTTAAAGTACTCCTGAATATCCATTAGCTATTAATCCTAGTTGCTAAAATAATACTGGATGGTAGATTTAATTTATGGTAATTACCCCATCAATAAACTTGCCACAGTATTCACACTGATACCTTTGTGGTGAAGCAAAAATCGCCAACCAATAATTACCGGGAAAAACGGCTTTGGCAATGGAAGAACTCAGGATAATGAATGAAGTAGGAAATTGCCGTGATGCTCTTTTAAAAATAAAAGTTAACCCTTGCTCAAGCTAGCCGATTTGCAAGGATGAATCGCATACCACTTCAGCATCTATCCGCAAGCCGTCAAACTTCAGTGCATTACAGGGTCGAGGATTTTGACCAAGATATAGAAAACTTGCGGGCGATGGGTAGACTGCGATCAATCTTGGTCTTTCGGCTCCAATGCTGTGTTAAACGGCTGGTTGCTACCATTTCTTGCAGCTTCTAACTTTTGACGAATAGCCGCCTGAACCTTTTCATCAAAATCAGGGTCGTTGAGAGATGCAATAATTCTGAGTGGACGTTGGTTAATTCTGTTTAAGTACGCCTGAAATGCAGCTTCATCTTTACGATGTTTGAGAAAATACTCTCTCAACTCGGCATTAGACATTGCATCATAGTTAACGCGGCTCATCAGCAAACTCCCCGTTGGGTAGAATTTGAAACTCCAGTTCTTCGCTATAACCAGCTAATAAATATACATTGTGAGTGCGATTATCAACACAAACTAGATGTATGGGCTGAAGCATAACATAGGTCAGTTGATAGGCGATGCGGTATAGACTTTCTAGCTGGGCAGCAGTAGGCATTCTGAACATTTCCTCACCTATTGGCTATCTTAGCGCTTAATTTGTCAGTAATACTTCGCCCATCAATAACTTTGCCGCCACTCTACTGAGTTTCTTTTTACTCTGATTCAACTTTATGCCAGAAGTCTATTGACTTCTGGTAAATCTATTGAGAGGCTAATAGTTAGATTTACTAATTAATAGAAGTGCATCAAACTTGTGACAATACTGACGGGCAAAATAAATCGATCGCAACCTCCTAGCGAACCAAAGCCGCTAATCCTTGAAACTCAAGGACTCACACGCCGTTTTGGGAAGTTAACCGCAGTTAATAACCTGAGCATATCTGTGGAACAGGGCGAAGTATTTGGACTACTTGGCCCCAATGGTGCAGGGAAAAGTACAGTTCTTAAGATGTTGACAACCTTACTGCCTATTAGTGCAGGGAAAGCAACCTTAGCTGGCTATGATGTGGCTCGTCAATCTAATTCTGTGAGACGGGCTATCGGCTATGTACCCCAAGCGCTGTCTGCTGATGGTAGCCTCACAGGTTACGAAAATCTCTTAATTTTTGCCAAGTTGTATGGAATACCTGCCAAAGGACGCGATCGCCGCATCTATGAGATTCTAGAATACATGGGTTTGCAAGATGCGGCGCACCGCTTAGTACGAAACTACTCTGGTGGGATGATCCGCAAACTGGAAATTGGCATATCAGTTCTACATCAACCCCAAATTTTGTTTCTTGATGAGCCGACTGTCGGACTAGATCCGATCGCTCGAACTCAAGTATGGCAACTTGTACTACAACTCTGTGCTGATTACGGCACAACTATATTTTTAACAACTCACTTTTTAGAAGAAGCGGATAGTTTATGTAACCGAGTGGCAATTATGCAGCAAGGTGAAGTCGTTATCACAGGTACACCAAGCGACTTAAAAGCTTCTTTAGATAACCCAAATGCAACTTTGGATGATGTCTTTATTCACTATACTGGCGACCAGTTAACATCAGGAGTCAACTACCGTGACACAGCAAGAACCAGACGTACTGCTCAACGGTTGGGTTAAAGCACCACCCACTGTCCGAGTAAATTTGATCTCTGCAATTAAAGAGCTAGTTACGAAAACCCTGGCGATCGCGGAATTGGAAATACGGAAACTCCGCCACGATCCCACTGATTTAATAGTTCGAGCTGTGCAACCAGCATTATGGCTGCTAATCTTTGGGCAAGTTTTTTCGCGGACTCGCGTGATTCCTACAGGAAACTTACCCTATTTGGACTTTCTTTCTGCTGGCATCTTGGCTCAGAGTATTCTGTTCGTAGCAATTTTTAGTGGTGGGATGACGCTAATCTGGGAGCGAGATTTAGGGATTGTACATAAATTTTTAGCTAGTCCTACGCCTCGCGTGGCGATGGTGTTGGGCAAAGCCCTGGCGTGTGGAATGAGGTGCTTATCTCAGGTAATATTCATTTACGGATTGTCATTTTTATTAGGTGTCAAACTAAATCTTCATCCCCTAGCTATTCTCCAAGTACTACTGCTAGTGATGCTAGGGGCGGGAACATTTTGTATTTTTTCATTAATTATTGGCTGTTTGGTGAAAAGCCGAGAAAGGATGACGGGTATTGGACAATTGTTAACCATGCCGTTATTTTTTGCTAGCAATGCCATCTATCCGATCTCGTTGATGCCTAACTGGTTAAAGTTCATTTCCCGTTTAAATCCCTTGACTTATGAAGTTGATGGCTTACGCGGCAGTATGCTGCTGAATGGTACTAGCATCTATGGCTTTGGTCTGGATTGTACAATTCTCTTATTCACATTAATCATTTTGGCCATCCTTGGTGGAAAACTTTATCCACGGGTGGCCATGTAACTAGGAGAACAACAAGCCCATGACCTTGGATAAACCTAATCAAGGTGCAACTTCCGAAGAATGTGCCGCTAGAGTAATGGACACAGTTCCATTAGTGATGCGGTTTATCCGAGCGGATATGCGTGCCCATAGTGCCGCCTTTTTATCTATACCTCAGTTGCGATCGCTAGCATTTATTAACCGCAATCCTGGTGCTTCATTATCTGACCTGGCAGAGCATTTAGGTGTCACCTCTGCCACGGCATCAGCAACCATAGAACGCTTGGTACAACGCGACTTCGTGAAACGGATTGCTCATCCTCAAGAGCGGCGGCGGGTGCTGCTCAATTTAACTGAAGATGGAAGGCATCATCTGAAGCAATCCCAAGATCAAACTCGCGCTCACATTACCGACTTGCTGAAAGGTCTTACAGAAGAACAAATTTCCAACATTGAAGAAGGCTTAACTCTACTAAAAAATGTCTTCGAGAAAACGGAACTAAAATCCCCATAACTCTGAGTTTACACAGCCGATCCTTTTGCAGCTTTTAAGTTTCGAGGTACCATTAATTACGAATTACGAATTATTTGGTCAAGTATGCTCGCCGCGACGGTGGTTAGCAGCTTGTAATAACAGAGATTCTGCAAAAGCGATCGCGTCAATTGCAGATTTACCACCAGCTAACTGCGCTAATTCTTCCCGGCGAGTGGTTAAATTATCCAAAGTAGTAACTCTGACAACTGTACGCTGTTCAGTATTGATATTGTTCGCTTTTTTACCCTTACCTTGATTAATAGTTTGCTTATCTACGCGGAAATGCCGATCAGCCATTGCCGCAACTAAAGGCTGGTGGGTAACACATAATACTTGGTTGCGTTGACTTAGCTGGTGTAGTTTTTCTGCGATCGCTTGGGCTACCCTTCCCGAAACCCCGACATCAATTTCATCAAAAACCATCGTTCCAGCCACGTCAACCTGAGAAAAACAAGCTTTTAGCGCCAGTAAAAAGCGGCTCATTTCCCCGCCAGAGGCAACTTCCGTTAAAGGTTGCAGTGGTTCTCCAGGGTTGGAACTAAATGTAAAGGTAATTTTATCTGCTCCCATCGCAGTTGGGAAAGCTGGTAATATTTCAACCAGAAATTTCACCTTTTCCATCGCTAGGGGCTTGAGTTCAGCTATCAAACGTGATTCTAAATTAGCAGCCGCCTTAATCCGCAGTTGAGTTAACTGATTAGTTGCTTGGGTGAGTTTTTCAAAACACGCCTTTTCTTGCTGTTCCAAGTTTTCGATAGATTGTTCGCTGTCGTTAAGTTGGGCCAATTCCCCTTGGATACGTTGGTAATAAGCGATCGCTTCTGTAAGTGTCGGCCCATACTTGCGGCAAATTTGCTTCAACTCCTGCATTCGTTCTTCCACCTCCTCCAAGCGCTGTGGATCGGCTTCCAGACCATCCCCATAAGCATTAATTTGCCTTCCCACTTCCATTACCGCAGCTTGCGCGTCCCGCACCAATTCTAATAGGGGTTGTAGTTGGGTATCATATTCCACCATGTCATTTAATATCGCCTCACTGTCTCCCAATAAATCACCTGCTGCGGGAGTTTCATGATCGTTTTGATACAAAGCCTGATAAACTTTGTAACTCATTTGTTGCAAATCGACGACATGATTCAGGCGTTCCCGTTCTTGTCCCAACTGTTCTAATTCACTAGGTTCGCTAAGATTGGCTGCTCCCAGTTCTTGCACTTGATAAGTGAGCAAGTCGAGTTGTTGCAACCGTTCCCGTTCCGATGTCCGGCGTTTTTCTAGTGCTAAATGCGCCTGTTGGTAAGTACTAAAGCTCGTGGCGACCTTATGACGTTGCTGCATTAGAGAGTCGCCGCCATACAAATCTAACCAGTCCCTAACTTGGGCAGATTGTCCCACTTGCACCGTTTGACCTTGGGCGGTAATTTCCACCAAGCGATCGCGCATTCCTCCCATGATCTGCCGATTTACCAACACGCCATTCACCCGCGATCGACTACGGACATTACTCGCAGTGGCTGTGATTTCTCGGCTAATGACTACAGAATTTTCATCAAGCAAATCTATTTCTTGTTCAGTCAACCAAGCCGCTAGGGGCGCGTTTGAGGTGAAAGTAGCTTCAACCATCGCCCGACTTGTCCCCGTGCGAATGACTCGACTAGAGACTTTACCGCCCAAAGCCGCATCGATGGCATCCAAGATAATCGATTTTCCAGCGCCGGTTTCACCTGTTAATACATTTAGTCCCGCGCCAAATTCTAATTCCAATTGGTCAATGAGGGCAAAGTTTTCAATTCTCAGGCAAAGCAACATCAAGCCAAATTCTCCATGAGGGCAGATGCCAGATACTTCTAACTTACAAGACAATAAGTATGATCTTTCAGCAACTAGCAATACCTACTACTATTGAACTAGTATGCCCGTTTAAGTGTAGCAGACCTATTAGTACTAGGGAGTAAGGAGAGTAGAGGGAGATGAGGAAAAAATAC
The DNA here is from genome assembly GCA_041743605.1 of Nostoc sp. Lineage (GTDB taxonomy): Bacteria > Cyanobacteriota > Cyanobacteriia > Cyanobacteriales > Nostocaceae > Nostoc. The sequence goes on along the minus strand of JBGTMK010000163.1, from coordinate 2,787 downwards.
CCAATACCCAATTTCTAAACATATTGTTACAATACTTAATGTGATCGTTCTGACTGGTGGCCTTCTTCATTATTGTTAAGACACTTCCCCCTAGTTCCCGACCGATTCAGGAGGAAAGTCGCAACGGCACAAATCGCCGAGGCGACGAACTCGATGTTATTGATGTAGTGCCAGAAGATGGTACACCAAGCTTAGTTGTACGCTCGCCAAGACTCTTAGCAGCCCAAAAGGTGAGAATAGCAGCCCAACCTGAGACGCTTTACGATCCTGTGGGCATAGCAGCGCATTACCAAAATAAAAAAGTGCAAGTTTTACGGCGGATTTTTGCCGTGTTGCGGCCAACTCTATCCTTTGTTTTTGGATTGTGGTCGGATAGTAAACGGGGAATTGTCGTCAAAAATGACCGCCGCCGAGCTACTCAGCTACGAGTATTGCTGACCCAATTAGGGCCTGCTTACATCAAAATTGGACAAGCTTTATCCACCAGACCGGATCTAGTTCCTCCCGTATATTTAGAAGAATTAACTAAATTACAAGACCAATTACCACCTTTCCCCAACGAAATTGCATACCAGTTTATCAAAGAAGAATTAGGCGCACCTCCAGAAGAGGTTTACGCCGAACTGTCAGCCCAGCCAATTGCTGCGGCTTCATTGGGGCAAGTATATAAAGGTAAGCTAAAAACTGGTGAAGAAGTCGCTGTTAAAGTTCAACGTCCCGACTTAAGAGAGGGAATCACCATTGACTTGTATATCTTGCGTAACCTCGCCGCTTGGGTGCAGAAAAAGGTTAAACGGGTAAGAAGTGACTTAGTTGGGATTCTCGATGAGTTAGGCGATCGCATCTTTGAAGAGATGGACTACATCCACGAGGGTGAAAATGCCGAGCGATTTTTCGAGTTATACGGTCACATGAAAGACGTATATGTACCGAAAATTTACTGGGAATACACTAATCGCCGCGTCTTGACGATGGAGTGGATTAACGGCACTAAATTAACCCAGACAGAAGAAATTAGCGCCCAAGGTATAGATGCTCGTTATCTAATTGAAGTGGGTGTGCAGTGTTCTCTGCGCCAATTGCTAGAACATGGATTTTTCCATGCCGATCCGCACCCTGGTAATTTGTTAGCAACAACCGATGGCAAATTAGCTTATCTCGACTTTGGGATGATGAGCGAGATTAAGCCACCACAGCGTTATGGTTTGATTGAAGCGATCGTCCACGTTGTCAACCGCGACTTTGAAGGATTAGCAAAGGACTACGTTAAATTAGATTTTTTATCACCAGAAACCGATTTAACCCCAATTATCCCAGCCTTTGCGAGAGTCTTTGCTGATGCCCAAGGAGCCAGTGTTGCCGACCTTAACATTAAAAGCATCACCGATGAACTATCGGCTTTGATGTATGAGTATCCTTTCCGCGTACCGCCCTACTACGCCTTAATTATTCGCTCTCTTGTGACGCTAGAAGGTATTGCAATATATATAGATCCCAACTTTAAAGTCCTCAGCGAAGCTTATCCCTACGTTTCTAAACGCTTGTTAACAGACCCAGCACCGCAATTAAGAGCATCATTGCAAGATTTGTTATTTAAAGATGGCAGATTTCGCTGGAATCGCTTAGAAAACTTGTTAAAAAATGCGCGTAATAGTCAAGACTACGACTTTAATTTAGTGCTGAATCAGGGGATAGAATTTCTGTCATCTGAACGCGGTGCTTTTATTCGTGACAAACTAGTAGATGAATCTGTTAACGGACTTGATGCTTTAGGTAAAAATGTTTTGCATAACTTTACCTCCTTGTTGCGAGAACGCGTAGGATTGACAGCAGTGAATAAAACTCCAGCGGCCACGGTTGAACAACAACAAACCTTAGAGCATATCAAACGTATATTAGATATTCTCCGAGAAACAAGAGGCTTTGACCCAGTGCAAATTACATCCCAAATTGCCCAGTTATTGGTAAATTCAGATGTACAACGTTTAGGTCAACAAATTGCCAACCGCTTCACGCAAAAGGCAGTAGCCAGGTTAATTAGGCAATTATTGACATCCTAGTAAAAACTATGAGTTAAAAACTTTATTTAACACTTCGCAGAAGTCCCCATCTTCAAGGTATTTCTAAGATGGGGATTGTGAGCGGGGAACTACATAACCAAACTCTTTCAACTTTTCTAAAACCTTAGTCGCACTTTGGGAAACGCTTTCTTGGTTAGTTTGGCATTCGACTTCAGCAAAGAATGGTATTTCATAAGGATCATCAATACCAGTGAAGTGCTTAATTTCCCCAGCCCTTGCCTTTTTATATAACCCTTTTACGTCTCGTTGTTCACAAACTTCTAATGATGCATTGACGTAAACTTCAATGAAAGAATAAACATAATCCCATTATCATGGCAATTGCCTCCACTCTTTCAGGGGTTTTGATAAATACGCTGGATGTAAAAAACAACGGGTCTTTCAAAAACCTAAATCCTCTCTCGTTAGATTGTTGGGCTTTGTATTCTTCTAATACCTGTTCATTACTCAATTCATTTTTATCTAATACATTTGTTGCTAATATAAATCTCCCTGCTTTAATTTTTTCAGCTTCTATTACTTCTTCTGAAGTTCCTATCTGATCTTTAACTTGAGATTTTATTTGATTCGGTTGGGTCAATTTATTTGGTTTCTTATTATTTTACAAATAAATAGCTTGAAAGGATTACCAGATAATCCTTTCAAGCTTTGTACTCTTACAATTCATAATTATTTAATCTGCTTCAGTATCTGTGGAATGTGGGTT
>JBGTMK010000162.1:0-6262 GCA_041743605.1 Nostoc sp. | reverse complement strand
ATAGCTAACAAAATTTCGGGAGGGCAGTAAATTTTGAGAACTAAAACCAATCGGAAGAAAACTTTCCGGGATTGGCATTCTCTGATTTAAGCCCTTGGAGTAGACAAGCACAACGGCAACTTTTGGAGGTAAACTAAGCGGTAGCTTCTACCAATCAAGTTAGTATTCCTATCAATATCTGCTATTGTTCATTTGCTTGTTGAGTAGCAAGGTAAAAAGCTATCTCCCTGATCCAGGTGGCAGTTAACAAAAAAAAGATTAAATTGACTCATTATTAACATTCTCCCAAGAACTTATCCTTTACCTTAGAAGGTGAACAGGTGTGTTTTTTGCTATGCCTGCATGTCTTTGGTGAGTGTACTTAGCAAGGCATTAATTTAATGATGCCTTTTTCTCAGAGAGCCAGTTTTGTGAAACGAAAATCCGGTAAACTAAAGCTGGCATGGGATGGGAATAGTTTTTTTTTGAAAAACGGTTAAGTAAATTATCGGAGTGGTAGAACGAATGTACAATCAAGGTGCTGTTGAGGGTGCTGCCAACATAGAATTAGGTAGCCGCATCTTCCTTTATGAAGTAGTGGGTTTGCGTCAGAGCGAAGAAACTGATCAAACTAACTACCCAATTCGGAAAAGTGGCAGTGTGTTCATCAGAGTGCCTTACAACCGCATGAATCAAGAAATGCGACGTATCACTCGTCTAGGCGGCACAATTGTTAGCATCCAGCCTGTAACTGGTTTAGAGCCAGTTAATGGTAAAGCCTCATTTGAAAATGCTACAAGCGTTGTCAGCGAGTTAGCGACATCTGGGGAAACTGCTGACAGTGAAGGGAATGGTAAAGCCACACCTGTAAAAGCTGATAGTGAAGTCAAAGGCTTCGCTAAAACACCAGCTGAAGAACAGATCAAGAACAAGGACAAGAAAGGCAACACCATGACTCAAGCGAAAGCCAAAAAAGACCACGGTGACGTTCCTGTTAACACTTACCGGCCCAATGCTCCGTTTATTGGTAAGGTAGTATCTAATGAACCACTAGTCAAAGAAGATGGTATTGGTATTGTTCAACACCTCAAGTTTGACATTTCCGCAGGTGATTTGAAATATATAGAAGGTCAAAGTATTGGGATTATTCCCCCAGGATTAGACAAGAACGGCAAGCCGGAAAAACTTAGACTCTATTCCATCGCTTCAACTCGTCATGGCGATGATGTGGATGATAAGACAGTATCACTGTGCGTCCGCCAGTTGGAATACAAGCACCCAGAAACTGGTGAAACAGTCTATGGTGTTTGCTCTACCCACCTGTGTTTCCTCAAGCCAGGGGAAGAGGTAAAAATTACGGGGCCAGTGGGTAAGGAAATGTTGTTACCCAATGATCCTGATGCTAATGTAATCATGATGGCAACCGGAACAGGTATTGCCCCTATGCGAGCTTACCTCTGGCGTCAGTTTAAAGATGCAGAAAGAGCAGCAAACCCAGATTACCAATTTAAAGGATTCTCTTGGCTAATATTTGGTGTGCCGACAACTCCAAACCTTTTATATAAGGAAGAACTGGAAGAAATTCAACAAAAATATCCTGAGAACTTCCGCCTCACTCCTGCCATCAGCCGGGAACAAAAAAATCCCCAAGGCGGTAGAATGTACATCCAAGACCGCGTAGCAGAACATGCTGATGAATTGTGGCAATTGATTAAAAATGAAAAAACCCACACCTACATCTGCGGTTTGCGAGGTATGGAAGAAGGTATTGATGCAGCCTTAACTGCTGCTGCTGCTAAGGAAGGCGTAACCTGGAGTACTTACCAGAAGGAACTCAAGAAAGCCCATCGCTGGCACGTAGAAACATACTAAGTTAGTCATTAGTCATTAGTCATTAGTTTTAGATAAGGGACGAAGGAACTAGACGCCCGGAGGGCGGCTTCCCCAAGGGTAGGACAAATGACAAAGGAAGAAGGATAATCAGTAGGTAGGGCAAACGCTCTACCTACAATTGTTTTGTTATGAATATTGTAAATAGCTGAGGCAAGAGTTCTCAGTTCTGAAGGGTAAAGTACTAAATACTTGTTACTACTCAGCACTTAGCACTCAGCACGGGCTAAACGCCCCGCTACCGCTAACAGCACTAAAAAATAAATTGGGTGCAAAATTTGTGGGTGTGAAACTAGGAATACTGGGATTAGGCACCGTGGGAACGGGAACAGTGCAGTTGTTGCAAGATAGCGCTGGGCGTCACCCATTGTTGCAAGAGATAGAAATTTATCGGGTGGGAGTGCGATCGCTCGATAAACCCCGTGCGGTAGAATTGTCTACGGAAGTCTTAACTACAGATTTAGATTCTATTGTCAACGATCCGGCGGTAGATATAGTTGTCGAGGTGATTGGCGGACTGGAGCCGGCGCGATCGCTAATTCTCAAAGCTTTAAGTAATGGCAAACACGTAGTTACCGCTAATAAAGCAGCGATCGCTCGCTTTGGAGCGGAAATTTTCACAACTGCCAATCAAGCTGGCGTATACGTCATGCTAGAAGCTGCTGTGGGTGGTGGGATTCCGGTGATTCAACCCCTAAAGCAGTCTTTAAGTGTTAACCGGATTCATACTGTAACGGGCATCGTTAACGGTACAACAAACTACATCCTGACGCGGATGCAAACAGAAGGCAGCAACTTCAGCGATGTTTTAGCTGATGCCCAACGTTTGGGTTATGCTGAGGCTGACCCCACCGCTGATGTCGATGGCTTAGACGCAGGTGATAAAATTGCTATCCTCGCATCATTAGGTTTTGGTGGACGGATCAACCTCCAAGATGTTTATACTGAGGGGATTCGGCAAGTGAGCAAAACAGATATTGCTTACGCCGAAAAATTGGGATTTGTGATTAAATTGTTAGCGATCGCTAAACGTGATACTCCCTCATCTCCCCTCTCGGTCAGAGTTCATCCTACCTTAGTACCGCAAGCCCATCCTTTGGCTAGCATCAACGGCGTTTACAATGCCATTCTTGTGGAAGGAGAACCCATCGGTCAGGTAATGTTTTTTGGCCCCGGTGCCGGTGCTGGTGCAACCGCCAGTGCTGTTACATCAGATATTTTGAATTTAGTTGCTGTCCTCAAAACCAATACAGCAGTTGCAAATCCCTTATTAACTTGTGGGCATCAGGAATACTGCCAAATTGCGCCGATGGCAGAATTGATAACTCGGTTTTACGCCCGTTTCCTCACCAATGACCAACCTGGAGTTATCGGTAAATTGGGAACTTGCTTTGGCAATTATGGCGTTAGCTTAGAGTCAATTGTCCAAACTGGCTTTCAAGGGGAACTTGCAGAGATTGTAGTTGTTACCCATGATGTGCGAGAAGGTAATTTTAGGCAAGCTTTGGCAGAAATTAGGGATTTGTCAGCGATTGAAAGCATTCCCAGCTTACTGCGTGTACTTTGAGATTAGTCGGGAGTGAAGCTCGTCAACTTGCTTTGCTCCAATTTTTAATTACCCCAAAGGATTCTTAGCTGCGAGTAAAACTTGATTAAGTACGCAAGCTAAACTAAAAAATAAACTTCACCCCAGCGCGAGGCTATACCTATGACCTCTGCAACCGATCCATCTACCGCCCTCACTCCTTTTCCCGACCATACACAGCTACCAGAGTCAGATGGTACTTTCGTGTTCGCGGAGCGTGCCGGAGGCAAAAATTGGCAAGAGCATCCCCAAAGCATTTTACTCACTGACTCAATTACACCTATCCTTAAACAATTACATCCTGAGCGTTGATTTTCGTTGTGCGATCGCAGAAATATATGAAGATGTCGTACTTGAAAGTGGTGACAATCAAAATTAATACTGACAGAGATGTAAGCGGTAAGATTACAGCCGATCTTATATCCAAAACAGACCACCCGAAGCAAGCTTATGTTACAGAATACTAAGTTAAGTATCCAGACCCCAAACTCGTCTCGCTAAATTCGTTAACATTTCTTGGCGCTTCTCTATAGCTATTGAATCCCAAATATCAAAGTGGTAAAGACTAAGAGATTTCACAGTGCGGTTTAACTGTGTATTAGTTCCAACGTTAGGTTTTTCTACAAGGGAACGAGTTAATAAAAGTTGGGATTCACGATATCCATTCTTCTTAGAATCAAATGTATTATCAGATATAGAACTATTGATTGTCTTTTCTAAAAGAGTTAAGTTCCCTAGTTTTTCAAGATAAAAATCGTAATCTGTCGGTTTATCAAATTCTTCTTTGATATGTTCTTTGGAAGATTTTGGCAAGATATGTTCTATAGTTACCGACTTGTTCAAGTACCAATCTATTGGATTTGAATTGCTGTAAGCCTGTTGATCAACAAATTGAGTGAGCTTGGCTAGTATGTAACGCATACGAGATTTGGCTATTTTAGACTCAGTTAACCCACGGAAAGCAAAATCGAAATCTGGAGATAGAGAAGCCAGTTCAGCCTTAAAGTACCTGTCAATAAAATCTCTAAATTGTTCAGCAGTTTTAACTTCCCTTAAGTTTTTACTCCACTGGGAAAAGTTACGAATCATGTTTACATCTTTACGGGTTGAGCGAGTAATAGTATATACGAATAGTAAGTTTTCAACTTGATGACAAAGTTCAGTAAATAAGTCTCTATTAAGAGCCTTACCTGCAAGTAGTAATACAAAGTGCTGACTATATTTACCTTGGAGTTTTTTGATATTTTTCAAATATGGATTAACAGAACCATCTATATTTTCTCCTTTAGCAAAGATAGCATAACATTCGCTCGCAGTGACTAAACGCTCAACAAAATTAAAGGGGTCTTCGTTAATTTTATGTTCGTCACTATTTTGAACAAACCATTCATATACGGCTTCTTCAGGAAAGTTATTCTGTAAATTAATTTCATAATGAGACATTATATAATAACGCAAAAATTGCATGGGATATTCTCCACATATATGCAATGTTTTTGTTAGTTTATCCCATTGTTTTTTTAATTTTTCCCAATATAGTTTTGGGCTAGAATTTGATTGGGTAGATATATTAATAAATAAGTAATTCTTTAATAAATCAAGCGAACTAAGACCTACACCCCGATCATTAATTGTTTCAAACACTTTGAGCGCATTTTTAAGATTAGGTGTTTCAATTTTTATTAATTTTACTTTATTGCTTAATACAGAGGAAAATTTCAATATTTGCTCATAATTTTCTACGAACATTTCTGATAAAAATTCTCGAATTGTTTCATATGCTTTAACAATACGTTTAGCGGAAGCTGAACTTTGTATATCAATTTTTTCAACAGCAATTATTTTAGCAGCAATAGTCTTCAATACTTCGCCACCATCCCCATATTGAAGAGTAAGTCTATACTTATTAATATCTTCACCAGTCTTTAGATTCTGAGCAACTCCAGCAATTAATCCTTCTACAACTTTAGATGGTTTTCTAAATTCAAGAAGATAATCACGAATAGCACAGAAAGTTAGATAAATAGTCGTTAATCTTTGCTGCCCATCAATTAACTGAGAAGTTTCAGTTTCATCACGGAATACAACAATAGAACCCAAAAAATACTCGGCATCTTCTACTGCTTCGCCTTCGTCATACAACTCGTATACAATATCCTGAAGTAACTTTTCAACATTGCTTATTTCCCACACATACTCTCTTTGAAAGTCTGGTACTGAATAAAACTCTCTGAATAGATCAGCTATGCTCAGATTACTAGACTCAATTCTTGGTGCAGTCGCCATAAAATTTTTGTGTATATCTAAAGACCCTTTACAAGATAAGAGTACCCAAAATAACACCAGTGCTAACCAAGACACAACTGTATTAAATTATTGATATCAAGATTTTCCTTAATCCAACATTTCTGGGTCAATTCCTAAAGCATTGAGTTGATCAGCAGAGAGAGTACGCAATTTCTCTGTAATTCTCTCCCGCTTTTGTCGCTCAATCACAGCACGTTCTTCACCTGTTAACAGTAAATTTCCTTGTGTATCCCACCACCGCAACCAAGGTAACTCTGCATTCTTATTGTAATTCTCACGCAAAGACAAAAAAAGTTTTTGTGTCTGTACGTGAGATTCTTTTAGATTATTTTCACGAAATACCAGGATCATCAGCAGTTTTGATCTCTTTCAAAATTCGTTCTACTTGGTTAACTTTTTCACCTCTATTTTGTTCTTTGAAAATATTTAAAGCTTTTTCTAAAGAAGATAGCGCCTCATCTTTTTTATTTGTTTGCCACAATGCCAGTGCAAAATTAGTCA
>JBGTMK010000161.1:0-6265 GCA_041743605.1 Nostoc sp. | reverse complement strand
AGAACGGAATGAGGACAGCCATTCTAAGAATTTCATATTGCCTCAGTGACTAATTTTTCCCTTTATACTCCACTGGGGATTCACTCTAGTAATTTCAAAATACGGGTATCCTCTGATGCTTCCATCAAGGGAACCCGTAGATGGTGGAATGAGTTGCTCTATCAACTCAGTTCACTATGGAAATTCTAATCATTATTCAAGTAGCGTTTTTCTGCTTATTGGTGCTAGTGGCAGTCATCCATATACTGCAACTGATATACATCGAGTGGCGTAAACCTAATACAGAAACCTCATATCAGCCATCCGGCAAAGTTTCACAATCATACCGTAACGACCCCAAAAACAGAGCATTGCAAAGCGACTTGCTCATCTTACTCAAAGGTGATGTAGCCACAGCGAAGCGTCTTTTGCTACAGCAGAGGCGACGCAACCCCGGTCAAGCAGACAACTGGTATCTAGAAAAAGTTATTTACGACTTGGAACGTGATCGGCATTAAACAAAATCTCCATTTTGTCACTTGGAAACTTGGGTTAGTGTTGTTGCCACATCCACGATAAGCATTGCCGCTCCAAACCAGCAAGCAAACATTAATAGGAAGGAGCCTAAAAGTTTTAGCCTTCCCCAGGGGTAGCCATACAAATCATCGTAATAGGCTATAAAGGTCGATGGCAGGGATAAACACCATTCGCCCAATTCTTCTAACTCTTTGATAAATTTTTGGAGATCCATATAATGAGAGCTAAATTTTTAGTAGAAACCGTAGCTAATCATGCCAGTGGTAACACAGTAGTCAATTTAGCTCCAGTCCTTAAAAGCACTGAAGAAAACAAATCCTTTTGGCAAGCGACACCTAGCGGCAAGCTAGAGATGTGTATCACCAATCCCAACGCAACAGAATTTTTTAAAGCAGGTGTTGAGTATTACGTTGACTTCACTCCAGCAACTTGAAGACAACTTGGAGCTAAGTCAGAGACAACTTACAGTCCAGTGGACACGATCGCAGTGCCCACTGGACTGAAGGCGTTTTTATTTAAATTAGTCAAAGCTTTGGTATTCATTATCCTTGATAGACAAGGCTTTCAGAGGTAGCCCCAAACTCAATTTAGTCAAGAATTAGTCAAGGGCAATATGGAGCGGCTGAAAAGGTGGGTGACGAGGGAATCGAACCCGCAACCAATAGATTAAGAGTCTACTGCTCTGAATGAGTAGCATTTGAGTAGCGCGATTACCACAGGTTTTGAGCGTAAATGGTCAAAAATCGGTCAAGATAAAGATATGATTTTTTAAAACCCAAGCCGATGATGGGATTTGAACCCACGGCCTGCTGATTACGAATCAGCTGCTCTACCACTGAGCCACATCGGCGTACACAATCTAAGAGCATAACATGATTTAGTCATGATAAACCAAAATCCCAAAAATCGTCTTAACCCTGAACAATATGCCAGCCTTAAAGCAGAAATAGCTGCTCCTTATCGTGGCTTACGACAATTTATTTACATCGCTTTCGGTGCTTCTGGCTCCATTGGCGCATTCATCTTTTTTTTACAAGTGCTTGCCGGACGCGATGTTGAGAGTGCTTTGCCTAGTTTAGCTCTCCAATTAGCGATCGTTGCCTTAATGGTCTTTCTTTGGCGCTGGGAACAGCGTCGGCAACAACGCCTCAATTCGGGTAAAAATCCTACCGCAAGGCGGAATTCGTAATGAAGCTCGCCGACTCGCTAACGTAATACATAATTAATTGTTTGCAAGGGTTTCAGACATTTAAAATGGTGAGACAGCGCGGTCTTCTCCCAAAGGGAGAGGGTAGCGCCTTCTCTGCGAGAGGCTGACGCCAACGCGGAGCGTCTCGTAGAGAAGGGGGTTTCCCCAATGAGCGACTGCGAAACCGAAGGGGTGGCTTGTTTACGCCGTGCGGTACTAGTAAAAAAAATGCTGAAAATCTCTTAAAAGTTGTTTTAGACATTTTCTAAGAAACAACAGGCTTTCCTGTAGATACGGCCTGTTCCACAATATCAATGGCTCGACTCACGCCACCAGTTCGCTGAATCGCCTCTTGTAACCTAACTGCATTTTTTTTATAAGAATCTTCCGTCAACGCCTTTTGTACAGCATTTCGCAATTTGGGAACAGTCAAGCGAGCCAACGGCACCAATTCACCAGCACCAGCCCAAGCTACACGCGCTGCTACTCCTGGTTGATCGTTAGCAATGGGAATAGCAACCATTGGTACACCATTATTTAAGGACTCCAAGGTAGTATTCATCCCCGCGTGGGTAATGGTGAGATTCGCTTTTTGCAACAATTCCAATTGGGGTGCATAACCAACAACTAGCGGATTCCCTGGCAAACTCCCCAAAGCCTCTGGAGTTGCAGAACCACCTAACGAAATCACTAGTTGGGCATCCAAATTATTACAAGCTTCGGCAATAGATTTGAAAACTCCCAGTAGACGATTTTGTACAGTCCCCATTGAGGCATAAATCAATGGTTGCCCAGTTAATTTTTCATAAGGAAAATCAGGAACTTCCCGACCAGCGGGACTATGATAAGGGCCTGTGAAATGGAAGCACTGCGGCAAATTTTCCCTTGGGAATTCCAATTGGGCCGGCTGTTGACTAATTTGAGCTAGTTGAGAATAGCGATCGTTAGAGCTAGACTGTGGGGGCAATTTCCACTCTTGGCGATACCGATTGATCACCTCTGTAATGGGTTTTACGGTGCGACTCAGCAATGCATAGCCGCCTCGGTTACGTAATCGCGCCCACCAGGATGGATTGTAGCTCCAGGTTTTAAAATAAGGTGGGACGCTCGGTTCTCGATTCAGTACCACAGCACTGCAAACTGTAATAAAAGGAATGCCCAGAAATTCTGCAACAGAACCTCCCTCTGGTGAAACTTGATCTACTAAAAGTGCTTCCACACCTGCTTGCTTCACTGCTGATGGTGCATCTCTGAGCATAGCAGCCGCCTGATCTTTGAGGAAGTTGACGGTATATTGCAGTGCGGCGAGTCCACTCAGTTTACCTAATTGAGTTATCGATTCAGCGATCGCTCCAGTGGGAAATTCAGATTCACCAATGGCTTGGAATTCTAACTCTGCCACTAGTGTCTTGGATTTAGCATCAAGTATCCCGAATAAGGTGACGCGATGACCCCGCTTTTGGAGTTCTTTACCCAAGGGGAGCATGGTGTTAAGATGACCAGTTGTTGCTGGACAGATCAGCCCAAAATGAGTCATAACTGCTGTTTCTGTATATTTACAATGATGTATACCAGAAAACAGTTACATCGGCAAAGAAAAAATTTTTGCTGAGTTACAAGTGCCTACTGGATTTTTAAGAATTTATCCAAAGCTGTAACTAGGCTGGGAGGCCAACGGCGGATATTTTTTACCCAGTCGATATCCTTGTAGCGGCTATCAAGTCCATAAGCTGCTACCCAGTTACTTTCCGCTTCACCTTGTTCTCCATTTACCCAATATGCAGCTGTGAGGGCGGCACGCACATCAGCAAATTTGGAGTATTTACGGGCGATATTTCGCATTTCGCGGATTGCTTGCTCTTTTTTACCTGTTTCATAGAGAGCGAGGGCATAGTTTGCACGGGCGAAGGCAAAATTTGGCGCTATCTCATTAGATTTTTTGTAGTCTGCGATCGCATCTGACCATTTTCCTAAACCTGTTTTGGCATTGCCCCGATTGTTATATGCCATCGCATCATTAGGATCGAGTTCTAAGACATGATTATAATCTGCGATCGCATCGTCCCATTTTCCCATCCCTTCTAACGCCGCCCCCCGATTTAAATATGGATCGGTGACATTCGGTGCTAGTTCTATGGCTTTGTTATAATCTGCCAGCGCTTCTTGTAACTTATTCTGACTCACCCGCGAATTTCCCCGGTTACTCCACGCCCCCGCATTTGTCGGAAATTCGTCAATAATCTTTGTCCAGAAAGTTTCAGCCGTCGCAAAATCACCTTGATTCGTCGCTGTAAACGCTTGATTTGCCCACTCATCACCTTGTTTTAACTGTTCTTCAGTAATGTTGGACGTTTGAGATTGTGCCATGACTGGTGTACCCCAGCCAAACACAAGTAAAAGACTGAGAAAAATACCAATCAACTTAATCATCTAGGTTTACCTAATTTGTTCTTTGTCATTTGTTCTTTGTCATTTGTCATTTGTCATTGAGTATGGGGCAGAAGAATGGAGTTCAAAGACTCATTTACGAGTATCAATGCCCAATGCCCCTCAAGAGTGCTGAGTTCCGAGTTTCGTTAGCGGTAGGGGGGCGTTTAGCCCGTGCTGAGTGGGGCAGAGGGGAGAATAACTCTTAACTCCTAACTCCTAACTCCTAACTCTTAACTCAGCACTCAGCACTCAGCACTGTTTTGCCCAATGCCTAATGCCCATAATTACAATAATGACAACTGTTCATTAGGGGGCGTGAATCCCAAGTGCTTGTATGCTGCCTTAGTCGCCATTCTGCCACGATGAGTCCGAGTTAAATACCCAATTTGCATAAGGTAAGGTTCGTACACCTCTTCAATGGTTTGGGTATCTTCACCCGTCGTTGCTGCCATTGTTTCTAACCCCACTGGCCCGCCGTTAAATTGTTCAATTATCACACTCAGCATTTGGCGATCTGTCCAATCTAAACCGCAGGGATCTACTTGGAATAGTTGCAATGCCTCAGATGCAATGCTTTCATTAATCTCACCAGATATTTTTACCTCCGCATAATCACGCACTCGTTTAAGTAGCCTATTAGCAATCCGTGGCGTTCCGCGTGAACGACGGGCAATTTCTGTTGCACCATCTTCTGTAACAGGGGTTTTAAGTAATTGAGCAGTTCGCAGTACAATTTTAGTCAGCTCGTCAACTTCGTAAAATCGGAGTTTTTGAATCAAACCGAAGCGATCGCGCAGTGGTGAAGTTAAAGCACCTACACGGGTTGTAGCGCCTACTAGGGTAAACTTTGATAGCGGTAAACTTCTGATGCGAGCGCTGGAACCCTTACCAATGGTAATATCTAAGCGATAATCTTCCATTGCCGGATAGAGAATTTCCTCCGTCATCCGTGAGAGACGATGAATTTCATCCACAAATAAGATGTCCCCTGGCTTAAGATTTACCAGTAGCCCGACAATATCTCGTGGACGTTCTAGGGCTGGCGCACTGGTAATTTTGTAATTTACCCCCATTTCCGATGCTAAAATCATTGCCATTGTGGTTTTGCCCAATCCCGGCGGCCCATACAGTAGCAAGTGATCCAGTACCTCACCACGAGACTTGGCTGCTTTGATGGCAATATCTAGCACATCCTTTAAATCTTTTTGCCCAATGTAATCGGCAAATCGCTGTGGGCGAATACCCTCTTCTTGTTTATCATCTTGTTCATCAATAGCAGCTTCAGGTTGCAAAATATTGTCTGTGGATGGTGCTTTCGCCGACTCTCGACGCTGCTTTGGTTCTCCGTTGGGTTCTGGAGGCTGTTTTTTTGAGGAGATTATCGCCATAATTTCAGCTATCTACTTTAAAGGACTGGGGACTGGGGATTGGGGACTGGGGACTGGGGATTGGAGACGAGGAAGGAGAATAATCCATGCCCCATGTCCGTGAAAATTTTCGTTTGGAAATACCCGCGCCAATTTAAAATTTAAATTCCGGCCAATTACCCAGAAGTACAAAAGTTATTATGTTATCTAAAAGAATCTTACCGTGCTTAGATGTGAAGGCGGGACGGGTTGTAAAAGGAGTTAACTTTGTTAATCTCCAAGATGCAGGTGATCCGGTAGAACTGGCAAAGGTTTACAACGAAGCCGGTGCTGATGAGTTAGTATTTCTAGATATTACAGCTACTCATGAAGACCGAGCTACAATTTTAGATGTAGTCTACCGAACTGCTGAACAGGTCTTTATTCCATTGACTGTGGGTGGTGGTATCCAATCCTTAGAAAATGTTAAAGCTTTGTTACGAGCCGGCGCAGATAAGGTTAGTATTAATTCTGCTGCGGTGCGTGACCCAGACTTGATTAATCGGGCAAGCGATCGCTTTGGTAATCAGTGCATAGTTGTTGCTATTGATGCCAGACGCAGAAATAACCCGGAAAATCCAGGTTGGGATGTGTATGTGCGGGGTGGCAGGGAAAATACAGGCTTAGATGCTCTACTTTGGGCACAAGAAGTTGAAAAACGGGGGGCCGGTGAACTGCTAGTTACAAGTATGGATGCTGATGGAACCCAAGCCGGGTATGACAT
>JBGTMK010000160.1:0-16722 GCA_041743605.1 Nostoc sp. | reverse complement strand
ACCAGAAGAATCAATTTCATCTCCAATGTTTTTATATTTGGCTACAGGTTTATTGGCTGGTATAACAGCTTTATCGGCTGTATACATTTTGGAAAAAATAGATAAATCAATTAAGAATGTTGAACAGGCAAAAGAATTATTGAAATTTACTTTATTAGGGATTATTCCTGACTTCAGTAAGTCGAAAAAATCTCTTCGTGGTAATGAAGAACTGGAGTTATATAGCAAAAGGCTTGTAGTTCGAGATATGCCGCGATCGCAAATTAATGAAGCCTACCGAATGTTGCGGGCAAATCTGAGATTTATGAGTGCTGATAAGGAGCTAAAAGTTATAGTTGTTACCAGTTCTGTACCCAGAGAAGGTAAATCAACAGTGGCGGCTAATTTAGCTATAACAATGGCTCAGATGGAGCGAAAAGTTTTACTGATAGATGCAGATATGCGTCGTCCTGTTCAACATAAAATCTGGGAACTAATTAATAATGAAGGTCTAAGCAATTTGATTGTTGGACAAGGTGAAATTAGGACAGCTATCAAACAAGTCATGGATAATTTATATGTCCTCACTTCTGGAGTTACACCTCCTAATCCAGGTTCTCTTCTCGACTCGAAAAAAATGGCTGCATTAATTAAAACTTTGTCTGTCTATTACGACTTTGTAATTATTGATTCTCCATCATTAAACGTTGCTGCTGATGCTGCTACTCTAGGTCAAATGGCTGATGGGGTTTTATTTGTTGTTCGTCCAGGGGTTGTTGATTCTGTTAGTGCCAGTATTGCCAAAGAGCTTTTAGAAAAATCTGGGCAAAATGTCTTGGGACAGGTAGTAAACGGAGCTATTTCTCAGACTGAGCGCTACAGTTACTACTACTCAACTGAGGAAAATAATCTCCAAAGAACTGTTGGAGTCGGGAGTGGGGAGTAGTGAAAAAGCAGGAAAGCAGGGAGCAGGGCAGAAAAACTACATCACTTGCAGGTGGGGCTTCAACCAATAAAATTTGTAGGTTGAGTTGTCAGCAAAGTCTTAGTAACTTAGCTCTTAACGATTTTTCTATTAAAGAAAAATTGGTAACTAATTTTAGTTTTATATCCAGCGAACAAGACAGAGGTAACTGTTACCCATTAAACTTTACATCCAGCTATCCCACGATAGTGAACATAACAGCTACAAAAATGTATGCATCACAATTTGGAGAAATAGGGGAGTTTGTCATCACTCGTACTGGTAATACAACTCAAGACTTAATAGTGAAATACAAGATTCACGGAACAGCCGAGGATGGAGTGCATTATCAACCAATTGCTAACTTTGTAATAATTGCGGCTGGGATGAGTGAGGTAGCAATTATAATTCAACCTCAAAAAAGCGATTATCAAGGATCAAAAACAGTCTTGTTAACTTTAGAGAATCTTCCCAATAGCACCCAATATATGCTTGGCATAAACTTTTATGCAGTGGTCAATATTCTCAATTTGTAAACTTAGAGAATGTTGCACCCTACCTTTTTTCCTTATTACTAAAAAAATCGGCATTCTAAATAACAATTTATTTTGTTCGGTTGACATTGGATACTTCTTTTTTGAATCAAATTGTACCTCTTACTGAAAACTCTTTAACTCCTAATTTTGAGTGATTTAACAAAGCCTTCTCCACTAAGTAATGCAATCCCCAATGTGACAACGCCAATCCCTACGCTCTGAGTCACGTTTAAAGTTTCGCTAATCGTTATCCATGCAACTAGCGCTGTTAATGCTGGACTGCTAGAGCCGAGCATAGAGGCGGTAGTTGCACCAACCATACGAATCCCTAAATTGTTTAGAGTGTGTCCGATAAAGCTGACCAAACCTGAAAATATGCTACCAATCCACAGGGGTGTCCAGTCAAGTTGATCACTGGGAGTTGGCCAGAAAAGTAAACTAATACCAGAGAGTAGCAGGGTGGAGGTAAAGCTGATCCAGGTAAAGGGAACTGGATGGAGTTTTTCTAAACATTTTTGAGCGATGACGCAATAAAATGCATAAATGATCCCAGCACTAACGCTAGCGAAAATACCGATCGCAATCAGATTACTGCTGTCGTTGGCAGAAGATTGGGGAATGGTGAGAACACTTCCCACAAGAATAATACCCATCACCAGCCAACGAAAAAGTGTGGGGCGATCGCCAAAAAACTTCCAAGATAGCAGCGCCGTAAACACGGGATAAGTGAAGAAAAGAGTCATGGCAATTCCAGTGGGAATCAAGCCAATAGCAATGTAGAGCGAGGCAATATAAACAAACATCAGCACCCCACAGCCAAATGCTTGGAGCAAAACATCCCTGCGTTTGTGGGTGAACAGTTCTTTGATTTCTTTAAGAGCAGATGGATATAGCTTAAATGCTAAAGATGCCATGAGTGGAACCACCAGCAGCATTCGCATAAACATCAGCAAGAATGAATTCTGCAAATCTGGTTTAACGTATCCACCTAGTAAAAATAAACCCAATACGAGATGTTCAGAAAACAAAACTCGAACAGTAACGTTGTGAAACGTTAAAACAAAGGAGGATAGAAGAACTGTCAGGATGCCTAACACAATAAAAAATTTCCTTGGAGACGACTTGATTCTATTACGCCGCCAAGGGCGGCAAGGCAGGAGGCAGGAGGCAGAAGGGAAGAGATTTGTACAAGGACGTATCTTTTCTCGTGGCAAGCATCTCGAAAAGAATATTTTTGTTTTTTTGCCCACGAACGCGAACAGCGTCTCGTAGAGAGGGGCAAGGTTTGTACCTTTTCTTCCTTGTGCCTCCTGCCTTTCTTCTATCAAAGCCGTCACCAAAAAACCACTTTTCTGGGTAATGAAAATCACTCCACTGTTTGTGCAGTCAACTGTCCATATTACGCCTCGATCGCAGGATTATAATCATCTGGATTATTAAAACCTGCAATCCAGGCTGCTGCTTGATGGCAACTTTGAATATGAGGGGGAACGCGCAGGATATGAATATGTCCTGTGGATGGACAAGTGACTTTCAAGACCATAAGCGGTTCATCATCCTGAAAAGGAATGTAGACTAGTTGACGTTCTCCACCAACATCGCGATCGCGATCGCGGATCAACCCTCCCACTTGCTGCAAAAATGTCTCGTATCCCAGACGTTCAATCAGCACGCGCCGCAACTCAACATTCTCTATATTGAGGATATCCTGCCCGGTTAGGGACTGAGATTCAAAGGCAATGCGTAGGCGCAGCCCGTCGTAGGCATCGTTTACCTGCACGCCTCGCCAGCGTAAGATAAAACCATGCCCCGCAGATAAACTGGTAATCCCACTTCCGGCCAACTCGATCCAGTAAGTAACGTGGAGTCCTTTAGGAAGGGTAGTGAGGTTTACGCAGTCGCTAATATCAATACTTTCACAGGTTAGATTTTCAGGTAGATTGTAAAGATCCAACGCACCGCTTAAATCTAGATGACCCAAAACGCGCATACCATCCCAGGCGCGATGCTCAAGGATAAGTTTTCGAGCAACTTCAGCCGATATAGGGTCGTGGCTTTCCTTCGGGCGCTGCAAAACTTGTTTATTCGGCACACGTCCCTTCGACATCATCTTGAGCATTAGTCCGTCACCTCCACATAAGTATCAGGGCGATATTCACGTTGTCTCCAGACGCGGTAAAGCCCTTGGGGTAGTTCAATCGCCCGATGTTCTTCATGGATTAAAGTGGCACTTGGTTCTTTAACCTCAAGAAAAAGGTCACTACCATGTACCCACAACTGAACAGCATTAGATTGCTGGATGCGATGGCTGTGTCCTGTGATTTCACCATGAGCGAGAGTAGTACCTACACGCTTTTGGGCACCAACAGGTAAGGTAGCAATACCTCTGATCAGAACGTCGCCATGTCTGTAGAGAATACTACCTTGGTTAACTTGGGACTTCTTGCTGTAGTTAAACATATCTCAATGATAACAATACCTTTCTCATGATATTTTTCAGAGGGTGTAGGGGATAGGGTTGCAGGTTTGAGAACCCACTTTTTTAACTGGAGGCAGGAGGAAAACTGCGCGACGCTCGATAGCGCAGCGTTAGCGACGCAGGAGCGTCTGACTCGCTACTGCTGCGCTGTCTGTTTCTTGCCGCGACCTAATGGGGCAAGGGTTTAAGACCCCCACTGTTGCGTTAGCTTCCCGCTCTTTACGAGAGTTCAGGGCTGCTAAATCAGTAGGGGTCCAATCCCCTACTGATTTATTTACTCCTTCTGCCTCCTTCAAGCTTGCAGTTGACAGAACAATAAACCAAACCATTGATTTGGATCAGTCCACACATGAAGAGGTAATAAACCCTGTGCAGTGAGTTGCTGCTTAATGGTATTAAGGTCAAATTTGCGAGAAATTTCGGTGAGTATAGTCTCACCTGGTGCAAAATTAACCTTGAGATTAAGAGCGCGTAATTCTACAATTTGCGATCGCAAGCTGCGTAAATGCATTTCTATTTGATCCTCACTTTCATTGTAAAATGCCCAGTGTTCAAACTGCGTAGTGTCGAAATTCCCCTCAAACCGCTGATTTAAATGCTCCAGCATATTGAGGTTAAATGCTGCCGTTACTCCTTTGCTATCGTTATAAGCTGGTTCTAAAATCTGCTTCGGCTTTCGTAAATCTATCCCCAACAATAAATACTCACCTACTTGTAGAGCATTTGTAATTTGAGACAAGAAGACATTACAATCATCAGGTGTAAGATTACCTAAAGTGCTACCAATAAAACAAATCATCCGACTGGATAATTGTGTCGGTAAGAGTTCTGCAAGGGCTAATTCATAGGTTCCCGCTAGTGCATAAACTTGCAGCAAAGGATAATCTCCTAATAACTGCTTGGCACTACTTTCCAACATACCTGCACATACATCAATAGGTAGGTAGTGCAGGGGATAGCCTAGATTCTGGTAAGCATCTAGTAAAATGCGGGTTTTGCTAGAACTACCACTGCCAAGTTCTACTAATTCACAAGGCCCAGTTATCTTGGCAATTTCACTAGCAAACTGCTGTAAAATTTTTGTTTCTGTGCGTGTGAGATAATATTCTGGTAAATTGCAGATTTGCTCAAACAGATCAGAACCACGATCATCATAAAAATAACAGGGGGGTAGAGATTTAGGTGTTTGAGTTAATCCCTTAACCACATCACTCCCAGCACTAAGTGCAACTCCAATAGTTGCTCCTACCAAACGCTCTATCTGCAAGCGTTTTTCAACGCTGTTTTGAGAAGTAACTTTGCTGTTAACAGCTTTAGATATCGACATGAAACCTCCGTTTGCTTGGCGTAATAGGTTAGGTTTGATAGCAAACCTTTACCCCAATTAGTGAAACACATAGCCATAGCTAATAAAATCATGCTTGAGCTATATAGCTCAAGCATTAGAGCTATTGATAGGGATTTTCTCATTAAAATGACAGCAAATAAATGCTTAAGTGCTATTAAGCTATTTCACATACTTTTAGAGATTATCTCTTACCTCGTTCCCAGTCTCCGACTGGGAATGCCGTTCTTGGGGCTTCTCTGCTTACCCATCTAAACCTCCGGGGTACTCCCGCCACATTGGTACTCCAATTGGCGGTGACTCTTGATTGGAGGGCTGGCTGAGTGGGGTTCATACCCCCTAAGTCAGCAATTTGCTTGATTACTCGGACTATTTTGTTTCCCAACATAAGACTTGAGTTCATTGCTGACTTTTCACGTCATGTGGAAAAGTCCACGTAAAATCTAACTTCCAAACTAGGAATTCAAAGTCTCTCTCCTCGCAGGAGAGAGAAATAGAAGAGAGGTTTTCCAGATACCGTCAAAAGTTAGAGTTCATTGAGGGTAAAGCCTCCACATGAAGCTACGAAGTATGCTGTAATATGACCCATTGTATTCAAGTAGGTGAGGCTTTATGTAATCGGTAGTCTTATCCATTTCAATACCTTGGGATCTTTATCATAGCGATAGGTAATGCCGTCTCTATTAGTAATAGTTTCCCCTTTGCTTGCCTTACTTCTAATAGTAGTAATGGAATAATAGGTTAATTCGTTCATTTTTTTATGAGACAAACCTTCGACTATGCTTGTTTCTGATTGAATCAGAGATTTATCTTGAGACGAATCATCTATTTCTATTTGAGGATTTGTGGAAGGAATAGTGACAATTGCTTTTTGAGTCCGATAATCCTGCACAGTCACAAGTTGCCAACTGGAATCTTGTGAAAGTTCCAAAACCCATTGATGATAATCAAACAGGCTTTCTCGATGCCCAACACTGATAAATGTTGTTTTCGTGTCTTGTAATTGTTGATATAACCTTCCCTCATTTTGCAAATCTAAAGCACTCGTTGCTTCATCTAATATAGTAAAGCTAGGATGAGTCACTAACAGTCGTGCAAAAGCCAAGCGTTGTTGTTCTCCTATCGATAATATATTCTCCCAAGGAACTTCTGTATCAAAGCCATCGACTCGACTCAGTAAGTTTTGTAGGTTGACCTGTTGCAAAACTTCTTTGAGTTCTGCATCACTCATTTGACGGCTGGTATTAGGATAGAGCAATTGTTCGCGCAAAGTTCCCAAAATTATGTAAGGACGTTGGGGTAAGAATAAGACTTCTTCTAGGGGAGGTCGCACCAAACGACCAGTCCCCGCATTCCACAAACCAGCGATCGCTCTCAACAGAGAACTTTTACCTCGACCACTGGGGCCGACAATCAATAAACCTTCTCCCGGTTGAACAGACAACGATAAATCTTCAACAATCACCTGTTCATAGTTGGGCGTTTGTAAGGTGACATTTTTAAAAGCAAGATGGTTTTCTTCTATGGTTGTAATAGTACTGACATTCTCTGGTTGTTTGGTAACAGCTTCTAAGGCATTTGAAAATTCGGCTAAACGTTCAGCGTAACTAGAAAACCTTCCAGAAGTCCCAAATTCATTGATTAATTCTGCCATAGCATTAGCAAATAGACCGGCAGCTATACTAGCTTGCCCAACTTGTCCGAAATCAATTTCATCGTTAATATATAATGGGCCAAGTACTAAAAACGGAAATATTTGGATAAGAGCCTGATATCCTCTGTTAAAAATTTCCTTACCTCTCTCCCAATTAATCTTGCGTTCAGCATTTTTGAGGAGATTACTAAATCGGCGCTGAATTATATTTAATTCTTGGTTTTCTCCTTGAAAAAAAGCTATCGATTCAGCGTGATTACGAACATGAGTTAGAGAATAATTATATTCAGCTTTAAGTTCAAGTTCCTCTTGATTAATCTTATTCAATTCTTGAGTTAAGTAAATAGCAATCAAATTTCCTACGATCGTATAAGTCAGCAGAACAACTGCAATAAGTTGGGAAATTGACCAAAGAATTATTATAAAGGTCGTCATTTCTAGTACTTTTTCTAGTAAAGTAGCTGAAAAACTCAGAGC
This sequence comes from Nostoc sp., assembly GCA_041743605.1. Lineage (GTDB taxonomy): Bacteria > Cyanobacteriota > Cyanobacteriia > Cyanobacteriales > Nostocaceae > Nostoc. Next base: position 9,288 of record JBGTMK010000160.1, on the reverse strand, counting down.
ATTACTGGTAATAGGTTCAATTTCTTGGGATAGGCGTTGATCTGGGTTATCGAGATCGGATTTAAAATTTATTCTATAATAAGCGCGATTGCTCAAATATTTTGATAGTATGCGATTATTTAGCCATTCATACCAATCAAGAGCGATTCTTTTTCTGAGAAATTTAGAAAATCCTACCAAGAAAGTTACGCAGATTAGGCTAACGCCATAAATCGATAATGTTTGAATAAACTTAGTAGCATCTTTCTCTTCAATGATGACATTGACCAAATAATTACTAATGAAGGTATTGAAGGCAGTTACGCCCACGAGCGCGATTATTAATAAGACCAGAAGAACGAGCATTGCCCATGTGCGAATCACCTCTGAAAATGCTCTGTTTCCTGGTTCTGTTGGATACCAGTAAGGCCCTGCGATCGCTCTGACATTCTCCCAAAATTGATTAAAAGTCGAACGATCATTCGTTATGGGTTGATCACGAGAAACTTTAGATTGCATACCTTCTTTACTCAATGATTATCATTATTTGTTAAAAGCTGTCTTGATTTTTTCTGGATCGTTTATTTAAGTCTCCGGGATAACTGAGGGGGACATAGCAATGATACCTGCGGCGGGCGTAGCTAACGCAACTCCATCAACAACATCGGGTAGTTCATCTTCCACAAACCTTAAGCGGGGAAAGAAGTAGGCAATACAAGTTGCTGAAATGGTCAATATTCCCACGATCATCAATAGAAGTCCCATACCACGACCTGTACCAACACCGATAATTTGTCCGATACTGCTTGCCAAGGAACCATCAGTAGCCATTAAGGGTTCAAAAACCTTTTCTGCCAAAGGCCCTATCGTAATATAGCCTAGAGGTAGACCTGCGGCTTCCATCGCTCCTTTGATAGAAAATACTCTACCCTGCACATTAGGTTCTACTTTAGACTGAAAAATAGCTTGCGTTGAACTAGCAATTATTGGTCGTATCAAGAAGAATAAGAAGACGCCAACAATGAAGACAACGAGAGTAGGTTGCAAACCGGCAACGAAAAGAGACACACCGGTAAGGAGCATACAGCCGTATATTATATTTATATTACGCTCTAGACCTCCCCAAATACCAATCAGCAAACTCCCTACCAAAACAGCAACGCCAAAGAGCGAAAGAATAGTCCCCAAAACTGTTACAGGAGTGAAAGATAATACTAAGGGTATAGTAATGACTTGAACACCTCCTACAAGGAAAATGCTAGAAGCTGAGATTATTAACACTCCTAGCAGTCCTGGTCGAGCAACTAAATAGGTCAATCCATAAGTTGTTTCTTTTAGAAAAGAACTCTCCTTGATTGCAACAACAGAAGTACTAGCTTTAGGGAACCGAAGCAACAACAGAAGACCAACACCGAACAATACGGTGATTAAGTGAAGCACGATAATCCCCTGGAGAGAAATGATACCTAACAAGATACCTCCTAAAGGTGGGGCTACGAGCCGTGCAGTACCGTTCATGAAACTCAACATTCCATTAGCACGACCAAGGTGCTGTTTTGGTACTAGTAGGCTGATGGAAGCGATGAAAGCGGGTATCTGAAAAGCCACGAAGATAGCACTGAAGGTATTAGCTAAGTAAATATGCCACACTTCCAACCGACCGACGATAAATAAAGCACCGATCGCTACTGTTGCTAAAGTTGCAAATAAATCGCTGAGAATCATTGTCCATCTACGATCCCACCGATCCACTAATAACCCAGCTATGGGTGCAAGTAAGATCAGAGGTAAAGTATTGGAAAGGGTAATAAGAGCAAATTGGGTAACAGAACCAGTATGTTCGTAAACCCAAACATCCAAAGCAAATGCGGTGATGCTGCTACCAATAGATGCAATTAGCTGTCCTACCCAAAGAATGATAAACAGTTTCATCTCACGGAAAATAGTCAGTGGCGTTTTTTCTATACTTGCCAACATGATTAACTCCTAAGTGTATGTATATTCAAACTTTTCATATTGCTTGATATTGGTGCAATAGCTTTTGCGCCTGATGATCCCAATCAAACTTTTCAACTGCTTGTTGCTGTCCAAGTTCTCCCATTGCAATTCTGAGATTGTCATCTAAAAGCAGCCGCAGCATTGCGTTGGCTAAAGCATCCGCATTCCCGCGTTCGACCAATAACCCTGTTTTTCCATCCTCTATCAGTTCGGGGAAAGCACCCCCACAGGTAGCAATAACAGGTAATCCCATCGACATTGCTTCGATAATCGGCATCCCAAATGCCTCATTCCAAACAGATGGAAAAATAAATATATCTGCTTGCTGATAATACTCAAATAGTTCAAAATGGGGAACTTTGCCCAGAAAAAAAACCGAACTGGCTGCGTTAGAAGCAATTCGCTTTTGCAATTGCTCCCGATAGCTACCTTGGTAATAAGGATGAAGATTCTGAATTTGCGGGTCTTTTCTATCAAGTGTGTACCACGGTACTAATGCGGTTTCTGAACCGACAAGTTTTAGCTGTACTTGGGGATAACGAGCCACTACTTTATTAAAGGCATCAATTAAAACGTGTATACCCTTCTCTGGTGAAATTCTACCCACAAAAAGGATTTGTTTAATATCTTTTTTCTTGGCTTCTCTATTGTGATGATTAGAGACGGCGAAGTGACGAGTATCTGCACCGTTATATAAAGTTTGGCTGTTAACGTGAGGCAAATATTTACGAACCTGATTTTTTAGATAGTCGCTGCATCCAATTACTAAATCGACTGATTTAAGGTGCTTTTCTACGATTATTGGATCGAACAATGGGAGAAAATCACTATGTATATGTAAAACAATTTTTGCTTGGGGGTTATAGGCACGCATGAGGGGAACAAATTGAAAAACAATGTTTATATGAATCACATCACATTGCTGTGCTTGGATATCCTTGGCGACTTGTCGGTAAAATTCGCAGAAAAATAATTTTGATGCATAGAAAGGTCGTTGAGGATGAGATATGTTCCAGATATCAAGAAAGTTTAATGGTTCTAATATTTTATCAAGCCATAATTCGGGAATACGGCGATAGGTAATGCCATCTTCGTGATATTCTAATTCTTGATAGTGACCTTTTGAGCCATAAAATAAAACCTCATGACCAGCACGAGCTAAACGTAACGCTAATGCATAAGATACTAAGCGGATTCCTCCAGTTTTAGGTGGTTCAGCTAAGGTGACAGGATAATCGAAGAAGGCAATTTTCATAATTAATTAGATGTTGATTTTAGGTAAAAGTTAAATAAACTAAGTTGTTATTTTGGTGTTTAAAATTAAGATTTTTATCACTAAAAGCCGTAAAGAAAATAGCAATTTTTTTTTAATAGAAAAGTTAAGCGTTTGTGTTTTGCTGTGCAAAAATACTTGAAGATAAGTAAAGCAAGTTTATAAGTTTTAAGTTAAGAAGTTGCTAATGAAAACTATTTGTTTACCATCCGGTCGATTGATGCCAGTATTGGGAATGGGAACTGCGGGACTGGGTGAGGCGATCGCCCACCATGAAAGTGAGATTGCTGCTTTGCGTCGCGGAATCGATTTGGGGATGACGTTGATTGATACGGCAGAAATTTACGGTGAGGGTAGGGCGGAAACGTTAATTGGCGAAGCGATCGCTAATTGTCGTTCCTCAGTCTTTCTCGTTAGTAAGGTTGCTCCTCGCAATGCGATTGGGCAAGGGGGGATCGCAGCTTGCGAGAATAGTTTACGACGATTGCAGACAGATTATCTCGACCTTTATTTGCTGCATTGGCGGGGGCCTGTACAGTTATCAGAAACGTTGTCAGCATTTGAGACGCTGAAACAATCTGGCAAAATTCGAGATTATGGTGTTGGCAATTTTGATGTTGAGGATATGGAAGAAGCCAGTGCTTTACCCGGAGGTGAAGCCATTGCGACAAATCAAATTCCCTACAATTTGCAGCATCGCAATGGTGAGTGGAAGTTGTTATCCTGGTGTCGGCAAAGAGAAATCCCGATCATGGCACATTCGCCTTTGCTACAGGGCGAACTGCTCAAACATCCCAAATTACAATCAATTGCCCAACAACGCGGGGTAACAGTTGCACAGGTGGCGATCGCTTGGTTGTTGCATCAAGAGGTGATAGTCTTTCCCAAAGCCAGCAGTATCGCGCACGTTGAACAGAATCGTGCTGCCCTCGATTTGCAGTTAACAAAAGAAGAACTGAGTGCTTTGGATGTTGCTTTTCCCCCACCATCTGCATCTATTGCCCTGCTTGAGAATTGGTAACGGAATAATTCGTAATTCGTAATTCGTAATTCGTAATTAAGAATTTTCTGGGGAGAACAGGCGATTTACTTTTGCTTGTTCCCTTTCATTGAGGATTGTTAAATCTTTTTGCCAAATCTTCAGTTTTTTGTTTGTAATATTCCTTTGTCAGGATTGGGGGGTATTTAGGAGATTTGCCAGCATCTAAGCAATTTTCAATACAGGCAATTTCTGTATCATCACCAGGAGAGAGAAAGAAAGCTAAGGAGTATCTTTCTGGAAGACTATGGGCATTGGCTGGCATTAGTACCCGATGTTTGGTAGCAGGGAGTTTATCGTTTGTCCATCGCTGCATGACATCTGCGATAAAGACTATCGGTGTGTTAGGGAGTGGGGGCGCAGCAATCCATTCTCCGGCATTAGTACAGACCTCTAGTCCGCCATTTTCATCCTGAAAAAGCAAGGAAAGACTGCCCCAATCTGTATGTTCCTCGAAGCGGGCTTCTCCGGGTTGGGGAGGTTCGGATACTTCATAGTAGCGATGTAACAGCCCATAGTCGGCTTGTTGAGGATGGCGATCGCTAAAGTAAGATTCTGGTAAGTTTAGGGCAATGGCGATCGCTTTGAGAATACGATTACCAGCATCATGACAAGCTGTGAATAATTGCTGCACAGCATCACGAAAAGCGGGATGATCTGCGAGGTGTTGATGAACCTGTTGCGCCACAGTAGAATCTGTATCAACCTGTCCTGTTAAAACAGCTTCACCGAACACGAAGGCTTCCCGAAAGTCACCATTATACTTAGTGTAAAAATATCCGAGAGCCGCGCCATCCTTCCAAGCTAGTTGTCTTTTTTCTGATTCTGGTAGCGCAAAGAAGCCATTGGCATTGGTAAAGGCTTGGTCAATTGCATCTTGGGGGACACAATTTTTTAAGTAAAAGCAGCCAACTTCTTGAATTGCCTGTAAGACTTGCTCGGCAGTAAATTGATGAAAATCAAGGATGGGAATTTGCGTTGAAATTGCAGGCTGTTGTTCAAGGTTTTTAATGGAGTTCATAGGTTATTTTTAAACGCAGAGGAACGCAAAGTAAGCGCAAAGGTACGCCGAGTATTTGCTAGGAGTTAATGAAATTTCGGATCGGGATTTCCTGGATGATAAATTACGAATTAGGATTAACTACGTCCATATTTTGTGGCTCGGTCTTTGGTTCTTTTGAGGAGATGATCGCCTACAAATGTTGGGGGATATTTAGGAGGTTCATCGGCTTTTAAGCAAGTTTCTAGACAAGTGACTTCTACTTCGTAATTAGGAATCACAAAAAAGCTAAATGAGTACCTTTCTTTTACTTTCTGAAAATCAGTCGGTACGGAAACTCGGTGAGGTGTGGCGCAAAATTTATCGTTTGTCCATCGTGACATCATATCTGCCGGCATCACCAAAACGGTATTAGGAACTGAAGTGGTGGTAATCCACTCTCCTTGGGGTGTGTATACTTCTAGTCCTCCTCCTTGATCCTGAAATAGCAAGGTGATACTGCCTAAATCAGTGTGTTCAAAAAAGCGAGTTTGTCCTATTTTGGGAGCCTGGGAAATATTGGGATAGTAATTGAAAACTCCAGCGTGGTTTTGCTGAGAATGTAAATCGGTAAAGTAGGAAGTTGGTAGTTGTAAGGCGATCGCAAATGCTTCCAACACACTCAAAGCACATTCTTGGGAAGCTTGGAAAAATTGTTGCAAAACTTGACTAAATTCTGGCGGATTTTGCGGCCATTGATTAGGGACATCCAAGGCTTCTGCATAACTGTCAACTTCGGCTTTGCTTGAGTCAAGTTCATTAGCAAAACTAAAGGACTCGTGTAACTGTCCTGGTTGATTGCCAATAAACATTTTCTCAAAGGGTATGTAACCACGACTACGCCCGGTTACTGCTGAGGCTACTTTCTCTTTTTCTGCTAATGGCAGTGTAAAAAATCTCTCGGCTTGGGCAAAGGCTTGGTCGATTAAACTTTGGGAGACACCATTTTTTAAGTAAAAGCAGCCCACCTCTTGAATAGCATGAGAAATTTGGTTAGAAACTGCTGCTTTGGCATTGGTATCACCCGTAATGAATGGATGGAAGTCAATAACGGGAATCTGTGTTGAAATAGTTGTTTTCTTTGCCATTTCATTGATTGAGGTCATAGTTCAAACATTCCTAAAAAACTGATGATTTTTTCTTGGTAATTGATAGTATTTATCTAAAAATAGAATTGAATCTTCTGCCCCTGCCTGATTCAGTAATTATTCTTCACGCATTAAATCACAAGTGCTGCATAGTGGGATTGAATTAAATTCATATTCATGTGTTCTAGCAAGATAATCTTTAACAGAACCCACAATACCTGTTCCATTTACATCTATACAACAGGTGTTGATACTTCCATCCCACAAAACCACAACTCGCTTTTTAGTTTCAAAAATGCACGGCTTTTGCTTTTCTATCGTACTAGTTAAACTTCGGCGTGATGTAGTTTTAGAAGTAACTTGTCCAGCCCAATCATGCTTTTCCTGCTGATGAGGATTATAGGTATAGACGATAGACAAAGGAATAGATTTTTCCTGAAACATTTGTTGAATGCGCTCTTTCTGCCCAATCAGATGTTCCGAGAGATAAATATCGTGTATTCCTAATTCAGACAAGCGCCATGCCATTGCCTCATCAAGGAGTATACCGTTGGTGATAAAATTGCACTCAATTCCTTTGGTTTTAGCATAGGCGATAAAGTCTAATAATTCTGGGTGAAGTAGGGGTTCTCCAAAATTGTTAAGAAACAAATCTTTTTGTCCACATTCAAGTGCTAATTCAACAACATCTACAAATGTAGAAAAAGACATATTTCCTTTCGATCTACCTTGAGATGGGTGAGGACAGTAAGAACAGGTTAGATTACAAAAATTGGAGATTTCAACTTGATAAATATACATAATTTTGAACCCGTAAAATATCAACAACTATTCAATACAATCATTCATTTGTGCGTGGAGTGCATGAGTTTAGTAAGATTTGTGATAGACGGCGCGATCGCCACCCGCAACAAAGGTGTCAATACAGTTAGGACTCCGAGAAACCGCAGCCGGTGCAGAAGTACAATATCCACCGAGATTATCCCAATCACTCCAGGCTGAACCATCCCAACTCTTGCGGTACATTGCGCCATCACAGCCAACAGTAAAGATATCTAGTTGATTTTCAGTAGTAGAAGTGGCGGTAACACCGTACTGACAATACCCTCCAAGGTTTTCCCAAGCACTCCAAGTTGAGCCATTCCAACCCTTGCGGTAGATCGCGCCATTCCCACCTAAGACAAAGGTATCAATGCGGTTTTTCCCCCAAGAAATCGCAGCTGGTGCAGAAAGACAGTATCCACCGAGATTATCCCCATCACTCCAAGTTGAACCATTCCAACGCTTGTGGTACATCCCGCCATCAATGCCAACAGTAAAAATATCTAGCCGATTTTCACCACTAGAAGCGGCGGCGACACCATAGTGGGAGTAGCCGCCAAGGTTTTCCCAACGACTCCATTTTGAACCATCCCACCATGTCCGGTAAGTGGCGCGATCGCTACCCAAAACGAAAGTGTCAATGCGGTTCGTCCCCCAAGAAACTGCCGCTGGCGAGGAAATACAATAACCACCGAGTCTTTCCCAATCGCTCCAAGTTGAGCCATCCCACCACTTATGCCACAGAGGGCCAATACTCGCGGTGAGTAAGATATCCAGGCGATTTTCTGACCAAGAAGCGGCTGTTACACCATACTGGCAGTATCCGTCTAAATTTTCCCAATCGCTGGAAAATGTTGGCATATCTTCTTTTGAGGCGGGACTCATCGCCGGAAATGGCATACCCCCAGTGGGTTGAGTCTGAGAAATTGCTGGTGTAGTTGGATAGCTTGTTGTCATCCGATTTTAGATTTTAAATTTTAGATTTTAGATTGCTCTCACGAAGAAATTCGCTTGTTCTGTGATCCAATTAATTAAACTTTGCCAGCTACGCTGTACCACTTGTGGTAAACAGCGCGATCGCTACCCAAAACAAAGGTGTCAACGCGGTTTGGTGCTGAAGCAACCGCAGCCGGTGCAGCAATCGAGTAGCCACCGAGATTATTCCAACCAACCCAGTTTGAACCATCCCAATATTTCTGGTACACAGCACCATTACGAGCAATGATGTAAATATCTAGGCGATTTTCAATTCCAGAAGCAGCCGCAACGCCGTATTGGGAGTAGCCACCGAGTTTTTCCCAACCAACCCAGCTTGAGCCATTCCAGTAGTTTTGGTAGACGGCGCGATCGCTACCCAAGGCAAAGGTATCAATCCGGTTTAATCCCCAAGAAACCGCAGCTGGTGTTGAAATACAGTAGCCACCAAGCCTTTCCCAATCACTCCAGATTGAGCCATCCCAAAACTTTTGGTATATGGCTCCATCCCAGTTGACGATAAACAGATCCAGCCGATGTTCTCCCCAAGCAGCAGCAGCGACACCAAACTGAGAGTAACCCCCAAGATTTAACCAGTCACTCCAGGTTGAGCCATTCCAGTACTTGTAGTAGACGGAGCGATCGCCCCCAATCACAAAAGTATCAATCCGGTTCTCTCCTCTAGAAACCGCCACTGGTGCAGAAATACAGAAGCCCCCCAGCCTTTCCCAATCACTCCAGACTGAGCGATCGCACTTTTTGTAGTACATAGCGCTATCCTTACCAATGGTAAAGATATCTAACTGATTTTCTGCCCTCGAACTAGCAGCAACACCGTACTGGGAGTAACCCCCAAGATTTTCGCCATCCATCGCAAAGGTTGGCATATCTCCTAACGAAGCAGCACCCATCATCGGGTATGGGGTTGGTGGAGGATAGGGCATACGTCGAGACGCATCTTGAGGTTCCATTTCGCCAGTTGGCATTTCGTTAGATATTTCCTCTACAGTTGTTTGGCTTATTGTCATTTGCTCTTTGATTTTTTCAAAACAATTAATTACGAATTACGTTAGCG
>JBGTMK010000159.1:0-13901 GCA_041743605.1 Nostoc sp. | reverse complement strand
ACTTGATGCTGGTGCATGATTTTGGCTAGTAACTGGTATGACTTCCTGGGGTGTTTGATTGGGTTCTAATGCCCTTGAGCCGTACCGCGCACGGGCTAAAAGTTGTTGGCGTTTCTCTCTTAATCCCGTAGTAATTGCTTGCCTTTCAGCTTGCACAGTTTGCTTATTTTCTATGCTGCTGATTTTATTTTCATGTCTCCACAATTCAGCTTGTAAATCGTGGTGTAATTGGGCTGCAACTTCGGTTAGTGCGTGTTTACGCTTCTGGTCAATTCGCAACAAGTCGGCTCTATCTTGGGCATCTATCTTGCCCATCTCTGAATCAAATTCAGAGTTGAGTTTGCGAATCTTGGCGATAGCACCCGCAACATGAGAGCCGTATTGTTTACGAAGTTCGACCCAGGTAACTTGTCCTTTGGTCAGCTTCTCCATCGCCTCAAAGACGACCTTGGCATTGTCCAGAAATGGCTCTAATCTGTCAGATAATTCTTGGGCATTATTCGCATAATCCGCAAACTGTTCGAGCTTATTTATATCAGAGAGATAGCCCAGAATATCAGACTCAAATCCTCCCCAAGATTGCGCTTTTTCATCGATATGGGAGCTATGACCAACTACCGGATTACGTATTGCAAAGTCCATTGCGTTCTTCTCCTTAGCGTTGGTATTTTAGTTGATTAATTAATGCCTCTGCTAGTCCCAAGTGTTCGCCTAAAGTCACCTTTTTATTGATACTTTGGGCAATAAGAGAAACTGTTGAAACAGCCGCCGCCGCTACTGAACTGCCTTGGAGATTTATCTCTGCACTCAACAGGTTTTGGACGACTCCGTGTAAGAGCAATAGTTTTTCTATCTTGCTGAGTTGTTCAAATGTGCTGCCGTACTGTTGCTGAAGTTCATCCAGGTATGAACCATCTCCCGGCATCGCTGACGTGAAGTACCCAATTGGTTTACTCATGTTGCTACAATCCTTATGTCGTTTATCGTTATGCGGCGGTAGACACAATTCTTGGGCGATTGCACCGACGGTCAATCATTGCAATCGCTCTCCCCATCACTGAAAAAATCCTTCTCTTGAAACATCAACAGTTGAAGCTGTGGCTGACCATTGCAGATTATTGAAAAACTGGGTAACATCCCCAAGGGTGACATCGCAATCAAAACGTAAGCCTTGATATTGTGGATGCTGCCTAATTTGGGTTACTAATTGTTGGGCTTGTGCAATCAACTCTGGCAGTGGTTGAGTGTTCATAATTGACCTCAAAATATTGATAATTGCAGTGATTATTGGCTGATGACTCTTGCATTGGTACTCATCCCTGTGACTTCATAACAGCGAGTAGTTAAAGCCTTGTGATTGAGCAATAAATCAGCCTTCTTTCGTTGTCCAGATAGAGGGCGAAAATGGTACGCGTGGATGCTGGATTGTGCCTGTTTTAAAGAGGTACTGGTAGAGTGTTCTATCAATCTGGTAAACCTTGGAATTGGTTAGTAGAGTTGAATCGTAGACTCTGCTTAAATTATTCATTGCTGCCTCTATTGACTCCAAAAAAGTACAAATGATTACGCTTTTTGGCTGTCGTTGAAAGCATAAGTTTGTCCCTCAACTTGGGAGTAGAATTCGATATTTAGGATTGCTTCGTGAATCTCCATCAAGGCTTGCACTGCATCGCCCATCTTTAAGTCATTCGATGTACTGAACCTTTCGGACGCTTCGATTTGTTGATAATTTGGGGATGCTTGCACGAACCTAAGAATCTGTTCGCAACCCAGGATGATGGTCATGATTTCGGTTGTTGTTAGCGATGGTTGTGTTTGCATTGTGTCGCTCATGATTTATTTAATTACCTTCCTATCGCCAAGTTTTCATTCCAATCCAAGTCGGCACAGTGCCATACTTTTCGCAAAACTTTGATTTAGACAATTCATCTTCTAGTGGACAAGCCAACGGTGAAGCCAGCGCCACAACAACTTCCGCGAATTCGTGAGGCTTGCACAAGTCTCTTTCATGTTCATCATTAATCGGTCGAAAAATAGATACGTGTCCCGTTGGGTCTTCGTCGTCGGCTTGCCAACAAATATTTACGATTCGTTCTATGGTCATGACTTCTTTCCTTTTCTTTGGGTTTTTATGGGTGCGGTTGGGGCTTCTGGCTGACTCGGTTTCTGAAGTACATAGCTGATAGCCCCTGCACCTCCCACGGCTGCGGCGATGGTGAACATATTGTTTCTGCCAAGCTGCTGGACTCCGAAGTAGCCAAAAGCGATCGCTGCTGCTGTTGCTCCAATGCCTAAAACCGTGTTTCTGAATGTGGTTCTGCTCATGCTGCCCCTTTGAAATTAGTGACCATTGCGCTAAGTGCCGATTTATTGGGCTGTGTAGATTGCACTGTTTCTGGTTTGGGCGATGATTGGACATTGCCGTGTTGAAAAATCAGCTTCTCCACACCTGCTGAAAGTGCTTGTGTTGGCGCGTCTTGGGGTAAATCAAAAATCTTGCACAATTCAATTACTGCTAGATAGGAGATGGTTATACGCCGAGATTCGTAATTCATTGATCAGGCTCCCAAAGATATTTGAGTTAATAGTTTCAACCCCAAGGCATTGATGAATTGGGGATTATTCAAGACCACAAAACCTAAACCGGCTAAGTTTTGATCCACCACTGGCAGCGAAACACCCCCACCCCAGGCGACAAGGTATTTAGCGCGGTCTAGATAATTGCCAGCAGTCACAAAGTTGGCGAATTTCTCAATCCTGTTTGACCACCACTGATCAAGGCATTGGCTGTACTCGATTTCAAACTTCTTGCCCGTAAGATGGTTGCCGCCATAAGTGAAAGTCCCATCTTTTATCCCCTGGTTCACCAAGCTGGGCGAGTGCTTCACATCCTTGGATAGCAGACTTACTCGGTCGTTTCGCTTGTCGAGAGCTTCTGCAATCATCGAATGCAGTTCACCGCAACCACCTTCAATCAAGTGACGGTCAATCACTGCACCACTCCCGTTAAAGACAGTTACCAACCAAGTTGATGAACCGATATCGAGTGCGATCGCTAATTCTGAGGGGTCAAGTACCAGGGATGCTTCACCGAATAAGCAGTGGGCAATGCTTCCAAATCCTTCGGGATAAATGCCTGTGACAACAATCTCAACTGTCTTGGTGACAATGGAACGAGTTACAGGGTGCAGATGCTCAAAGGTGTGAGTCCCTTCAACTCTGCGCTTAATCTCTTGGCCCCAACGTTCGGGGTTGTGATTGCTCAAACTAATTGAAAGTTTGACCCCATCGGGAATATTAAGAACTGCTAAGTCTGCAAGGATGCTTTCTAATGCCAGTTCTGCTTTTTTGGCTTTGTCCTCGTGTAACAGTGTGTGGTCACTTTGAGCTAGAGCAGCACTGCCCCAAAAGAATTGAATGTCTTTTAAGTCCAGGCGTGAACCTTCTACATATCGAACCCAGCAGCCATCTTTTGAGATGGTTTCGTGGTGCATGATGTTGCGGTTGCGAACAAGTGAGTATGCGGCTGGCATCATGATAGAAAAATCACTGATGATTGCCTTGCCATACCCTGCACCAGAGTCTTTTCCGGCGATTAGGTCAGTTAGCCCGGATTTGGCTAACAAGTCTGCCTGAACTAGCCAATTTTTGGCATTGGAATATATAGCTGTCATGGTTCAGATGATTGTTAAAGTCTTGATTTTTCTGGCTTTGGAGAATTTAGAGACTAAATCGCTTTAAATCCAGATATCCAGTTGAGGGCAAGCCAAAGCATCACTTTCTGGCTTCTATTGCCTTTGTTGGGTGACTGTTTTTGGCTGACAACTTTAAAGTAGCATTTTCTCAGAGAATTATCAACACAACTATAAGAAACAATTTACTTTTTTCAAAAAAAAATCAGACAGACTGTAGCTAAGTATCTGAGAATTAGCTACTGTCTTGACTGAGGTACACAATTTAAAGTTAAAAAATGCCAGCAGGTAAAAGACCACGAGTAATGTTTGTCACGAGCGATCATGTAAAACAAGCGCTAGAGCGATGGGCAGAGGATGAGGATAAAACTGTTAGCAGCTTATTGGACGAACTTATAAAAGAAGTCTTAGTACAAAAGGGGTATCTAGAACCTCCAAAAAAGTTATTGAGCCAGAGTCATCACAAAAATTAACAGAAGAAATCTCCTCATCCGTATCACACAGCGATTCGCCTGAATGTTATACTAATGAGCAAGACTCGTATAACACAGCTAGTCAAACAGAGCTTATTATGAGCATTCCAATAGTTACCAGTCGCCAAGAAGGTGCAGCAGAGGTCAGGGTTTTCATGCTGGAAGATGAACGAGAGCAACTCAAGCAGGCTTGCACAAGCATGAAAACGAATATGAGCCACATTTTAAGAGTGCTAGCACTGCAATGGTTAACCGAACAGCACCAAACACCGCACGAATAGTATTAAAGGAAAACATGGTTCAAGATATATGTTCTCGATTAGAAAAAACTGAAACGGTGCTAGTTCATCTAGCACCGTTGATAAAATGGCTTACTCAACTGCTTAAGCACACTGCTTCAAGAGTTAACTGTCTATTGAAAGGGTGGATAGCGCGAGTGGATTTGTTTTTCAGGCAAATGCTTGAGTATTTGCAAGCCTGCAAAACAAAACAGATTAGCCTGTTTTGATACTGTCAAGCAGCTTTTCATGCTAACCTTACCAAAGTAAGTCTGCAAATCAGACTGAAATCAATCAATACAAAAAGGAGGGGGCAACAACACTAACAGTATATTCGGATAGTCAAAATGGTAAGGGGAGTCGTTAGATAACAGTATTGATGTCCAAGACTTTGGCGGGTCAGACAGACACCAAATTGTTTGAAGAACTAACGAGGCCTCACGACTCGACCCCTGTTCGCAATCTTAGCATACAGGGTCGGATATTTTATGCCTTTTTTTGGACAAATTGCAAAAAAGGCATCTGGCGCTACAATTTTCCCCGACTCTAGATTTAAAGCGGAATGTCAGCAAGAGCTACTTAGATGCAAATAATTTAGGGATGAATTTTACGCCTAGATGCCTCGTATATGAGGATAGCATCGTGAATATTTTGTTTTTTCAATTAAAAGCTGTTTTATTTTGCCTTGAGCTAAAGCATAGGGCTGATTTCTGCATTTTTGACTATTCATAAACTAATTCCAAACATTACACCAGCCGCTTGGTCAGCTTTGGAAGCAAGTAAAAAATAAGAAATCGGCTAGCTGCCCATACGCAAGACATACGCCTAGCAATTAGGCTACTAACCGTTTATATAGCAATCTCAGTTTAACAATGTCTGCGTAGTTGAGGTAAAGTTAGCACAGCTTTAATCAGGTGACATCAACCCTATAAAACTAATCATGAGAGTTTCATGCTCTTAATTTCAGGACTTTTAGTCAAGACGATTGGTTTCTTGTAAATCTGAAATTTTTTCTTTACTGAGTAGAGATAAAGTGGTTAGCCATTGGCACACTTGATATCAGCACTGCTACTTTAGCCATTAACAGTGGGTAGCTCCGATGAATACAACCATTATCGGAGGTTATCAAAATGGCGCAAACCAATGTAATTAGCATCAATGAAGCTAATGGGAACGACCAGCTAACTCAAAGCCATTGGCAAGAATGGGTTATTGGTTCAGGTGTTGACCCAAAGTTAACAGCTTTGAATGTCCGTTCTCTATCGGGGACATCAATATATGAATATCTATTATGCGCCCTACCTCAAACTGCCAGACGTAACGATGGGCGGCTGCGTGATGGGTACTTGAAACGATATGCCCACGCGGAAGCCGGTGCATGGTGGGTTAGTGGACTTGACCCGCTTAATGATTGGTTGGCGATGGACTGGGGACGGATGAAACCAGATTACCCGCGCCTCGAATGGGACAAGACTACACAGCAGCAAACTCAAAAGCCAGTCAAGTACGAATCACCACCCAAAACTCCCAACCGAGTTACCTACTTGAGAATGCCCCTACATTTATGGCGATTGGTATCACTTCGCTATAACGTGCCGATGCCAGAACATATTACCATTACCTCGGAGGGAGAGGCGTTAGGTTTTTGGGCTTGGGTAATGGCGCATCCCGAAATTCCTGTAATCCTTACAGAGGGCGAAAAGAAGGGTGGTTGTCTCCTAACTTTGGGCTTTGTGGCGATCGCACTCCCTGGAATCTGGAATGGTCGAGTGGGCAAGGAGGATTTAGAAAGACTTCACCCTGATTTAGTCCCAATGACTCAAAAGGGGCGTAAATTCGTTGTTCTATTCGACTATGAAAGCAAACCCAAAACCAAACAGCAGATTTTTCAAGCCACACGCCGCACAGCTTCTGCAATTGTAGAACTTTGTTGCCAGTGTGAAGTAGCGCTGCTGCCAGGGCCAGAAAAAGGAATTGACGATTGGGTTGTAGTTTTGGGCAAGAAAGCTGATAAAGCCGTGACCGTGATGATTGCTGATGCCTTGAGAATCAGCGAGTACAAGCAAAGATTTTTCATCAATCGTGCCAGGGGACTCCATAAGTACAAGCCCGATGTGACAGTTAATACCCGTTATCTCTCACTTGCGATCCACTCCCTACCTCAATCGGGGTTAGTTGGTTTGGTTTCCGACATGGGAACAGGAAAGACTGAAATTTTGGCAGTTCTCAGAAGAGAGAACCCAAACTTGAGCTTTTTGAACAATGGGCATCGGGTTACTTTGCTCAAGAATCTCAGCGATCGCTTACAAACAGCAATGTACTCCGCGATTTCTTGCGGGGATTGGGGTCAGGTAAAAGCTCTCAGCATTACCGTGGATTCTCTGTATAAAATGGCAAATGATTTACAGGCTTACGATATTCTATTTATTGATGAAGCCTGCCAGTATCTCGCTCACTTGCTAAAGTCCAAAACCTGCAAAGAACACAGGGGGGCGATTCTGGAAGTGCTGGAGTATCTGGTTTACAATGCCAAGCTGGTTGTTTTAGCTGATGCCCACCTCGATGACCTGACCATTGAGTTTTTCATGAATTTGCGACCGGCTGGTGAAAAACCCTACATCATCAAAAACCTGTATCGCTCAGGTGGTCGTCAAGTTCATTGGTACGAGGGGAAAAACAGCAGCGCAATCGTTGCCGAGTTTCACGCTCAACTGATGTTGGGCAAAAAGTTGATGATGGTCAGCGACAGTAAGCGGTTTATTAAAAAGCTAGAAAGAGCGCTCAATGATGGTTCAGCAATTGATGACGCTGATGATACACCGGAATCAGCCGAAGACCGCAAGCTACGGGTGTGGGCTATTCATTCGGAAAATAGCGGTTCTGAAGAGAATGTGATTTTCATTAGGGAGATTAACATTGCTATTAAGGATCTTGACGCTTTTTTAATTACTCCCAGTCTCAGTTCAGGGGTTGACATTTCCAGCTATCATTTTGATGCCGTGTTTGGCGTGTTTCATGCTGTCTCGCAGTCGGCTACAGAATGCGCCCAGCAGTTATGGCGGTATCGTCCAAATGTCCCCATGTATGTTTGGGTTGCTCCGCGTCCTCCCTTTGGTTACGCCGAAACTAATGCCCGACGCATTAAAGAAAAGATTCTTCAAACAAATGAGATGACCGCTTTTCTGATTCGCATTAACCGGGAAACGGGCAAACGTGGGGCTGAGAAGGATTGGGCATTAGATGCTAGTTGTCAGATTGAAGGGCAACGCAATTGGTCTATCAATCATTTACGGGCTGATTTGCGATCGCTTTTAGAAGAAATGGGCAATACTATTGCGCCTGTGGGTGATGCAACCGATGAGGGGGCTTCCCGGTGGATGAAAGCGGCTGGTATTGCCATCGATGAGGAGCATTACCGTAAAGTTGCTAATGCCAAAGATATTGATAGAAAGACTTACACAAGTAGGCAGCATCAGGATTATCTCAAGCCGGAGGAGGTTTTGGAGTGTGAGAAGTTCCGCATACAGGACACCTACGGCATGAGCGTTACCCCGGAATTGGTTGAAAAAGACGACTCTGGGCGGTTAATTAAAAAGATTGTGGCATTGGAGGCAATTTTAGCCCCAAGCGGAGAGACAATTACCGATGACCTTGGGCGAGAGTTTGTTGCACCGCCGACTATTGTTGCCGAACGTGATAAATCGGAACGTGAGCGCTTGGCTATTTGCACTGACTGGAGTAATCATTCTACCGCGTGGTTGATGCGTCATCGGCTGGGACTGAGGGCAGTGTTGATCGATCTCATGTCTGGGGTTGAGATTAAAGGGGACGAAGCGATGATTCAGGCTTTGGCTGAGTTCTCCAAACGCAACGCATCTCACGTTAAAGGCATTCTCAATCTGACCATTCCCCTTGATGAATCTCCTATGTGGATTTTGGGGCAGTATCTTTCTCAACTCGGACTGTCCACTGAATCACGACGACCGCTTGAAGATGGTAAGCGGGTTCGGTATTACCGCTTGAATACTGAGGATGTCGTTTTTATCCAGAACATACTGGATTATCGTCAGAGGCAACGGGAAGAGAGGGAACGAAAGCGGCAAGAGTCACTTGAGCGAGATGCGGCTTACGCAGCTAGAATGCAGGCTCAGTATGGGATTAACCCGCCGTCCACACCCCCCATTAATGAAGATGGAGATAATAATCGGGGGGGTATGGACACAGATGAAGAACTCAGTGATTCTTGGTGGGAACGGGTTAAATATTACGCTCGACTGGCGATTGAACGTTTAGAGTCTGGGGTTGATGCTGTAAAAGAATTACTCAGTACGTTGACGAGTGATGAGCGGTGGGGCGTGATCTTCAAGTTTGAGGATATTGACCCTCAAAAGTTTGCTCAACTGGTGGCAGATGCCCCCGATTGGGTGGAATGGATGGCGTGATAGTCCCGTTTCCAGTCTGTGCGATGCCTGCGCTTCTTGAAGCCGAAGCACTTTGAAGTCCCGTTGCTTTAGGGATCAAGTCTTTGTGTGTTCAGCTTTCGCCCCGATGTCGAGATAACACCATTTCCCGACATCTCACCTCCCCACAGGTAGAAGCGATCGCCAGGGTGGACGCTTCCTACAAGACCTGCTATAGTCCAAACCTAACCTACTACTTAGATAAAATGAGGTTAATTGGAAATTACATCTCCATAGTTGTATCCCAGTAGATTCTGAAGGTAGGACATAAAGAGAATCTGCAATGGTTAATGAGAAGCATTATGCCCGCCTGAAAAAAGGTGTGCAAGCTTGGAATAATTGGAGACGAAAAAATTTAGATATAATTCCTGACCTCAATAGGGCTAACCTCATTGGGGCAGACCTCAATGGGGCAGACCTTAGTAGGGCTTACCTTATCGGGGCTAACCTTATTGGGGCTAACCTCATCAAAGCTGACCTCAAGTATGCTGAACTCAACTACGCTAAACTCAACTACGCTAACCTCAGTGAGGCAGACCTCAGAGAGGCAGACCTCATTGCTGGGACAGACCTTAGTGGGGCAGACCTTAATAAAGCTAACCTCAGTGAGGCAAACCTCAGTCAGGCAGACCTGATTGGAGCTAACCTAATTGGAGCTAACCTCAGTAAGGCTAACCTTAGTTACGCTAACCTCAGTAGGGCTTACCTCAATAGGGCAGACCTTAATGGGGCTAAACTCAATGAGGCTAACCTTAGTCGGGCTTATCTTATCGGAGTAGACCTTAGTGAGACTAAACTTAATGGAGCAGACCTGATTAGAGCTAACCTCAATGACGCTTACCTCTGTAGGGCAGACCTTATTGAGGCTAACCTTAGTGGGGCAGACCTTAGTGGGGCAGACCTTAGTGGAGCTGACCTCAGCCAAACTACATTCTACGGCGCTTGGCTCACTAAGACTAATCTCAGTAGAACTCAAGCATTAGGAACAGATTTTAGTAGTGCAAAGTTTACAGGGGCTTGTTTGGAAGATTGGAATATTAATTCTGCTACAAAGTTCAATAACATTCATTGTCAGTACGTCTATTTGAGAAGTAACGAACAAGAACGCCATCCTAGCACTGGAGAATTTGCACTAGGGGAGTTTACCAAGCTATTTCAATTACTGGGATTGACCTAGTTGCAAGTTTACCCTTGGTGTTTGATTTTCTAATAATCAGCCGGGGTCTGACAATACCTTTGGCTGTGTAGATATCTTGAGTTTGTAGCGTACAGCATTCGCGGATACGGCAAGCACTAAATAGGCAGACACCGAACAAAGCGCGATCGCGGTCACTGTCTAAGCCATGACTGAAAATTAGCTGTATCTCCTCTTGTGTAAGTACTTTAGCTTTTCCGTGCCTATTGATTTTCATTGCCTGACTGTAGACCATGTGATCCACAGCCTACAATGTTTCGACACATGATTTGCATAACTGTTTGACCAAGATTAGCGAAATATCAAAAATTACGATGAATTGTAATACAGGCTACTAACCTTAAAGATATAACTTGTATTACTAAAAATATTTAATTTGGAATCAACTGCTTAGAAGCATGATAAAAAGCTTGTTTCAACCTAAACACTTCATAAATTGTAATTTCAACTTTCTCCCCAATTAAAAAATCTTGTTCTTGACATGACTCATTAATTAACTTAATGGACGTACTTTTCATCTTGCTTAAGTCACTATCTCGGATAACTCCTTGATTATGTTCTAATAAATTTCTAACAGTAATAGCTGTTGTTATTCTTTCTCTATATTCGTTATCTATTTTTTGTTCTAAATAATTTTCAATTTTACTGATCTTTTTTATCGCTGAAATACGATCAAATTGTTGAATTATTTTCTGTACATCACTACTTTTGAATTCAGATATCAATCCCTGTATTTTGGGGTAATCGTCACTACCAGCAAGGCTTCTTTTTAGAAGATATTCAGTTAATTGATTAAGGAAATCATACCAAAGTTGAATAATTCGTCCAAAAACTAATTCTGTAATAGCTAATTTGTGATCAATATAAATTTCAAGTATTTTTGAATATTTTATTTGATTAATGCTTGCCAAAGATACTCCTAAAGTAGTTTGGACAGGAACATGAAAACTATAAGGATGATCATTAATGCTGCTTTCTTCAGCTACTTGCAAACTACCAATTGAAGCTATCGCCACAAGACTATGTGCGATGTCAAACCATTCTCTTAAATTAGCTTGAAACTTATTACGAATTTCTTGTAATTCAGTTAAACCACACATATAAAAACTTAAATCACACAACGACTCATCCATAATAAGCGTTTACCAGTTCTATTCGACACCTTCAAACACTGCCCACTGCCTAACACGCCATCACCCTGTAGAGGTGATGCCAGAGGTGAGGAGTTAAAAAGCAATGACGTACCTTTCCTGTGAAAGCGATCAGTCTTGCTACACCATTAGCACCATCTACAGAAAGGGTGAGAAGTGATTATCTGTATCTAGCTCTATACCTTTAATAGTCACAGGTGACAGCATAGCCAAACTCGCAGCCGCTCCTAACACCTGCTCATCGCTCACTTCTAAATATCTCTGCAACTGCTCCAAATTCCGATGCCCCGAAATTTCCTGAATTACCCGCAGTGGTATGCCAGCGTTACTCATCTGGGTGAGCGCGGTACGCCTGAAGCTGTGGGTACTCACGCCACGTCTAAAATCCCAGTCACTGATGAACCACCTGAATCTATTCCTAACCGAGAGCAAGCTGATCAAAAGCATCCCTATTAGAAAATTTTTGTCGCTATTTTAGTGGTACTAAAACATATCAGTACAGGCAAATTGAGAGTATGTCATTTCTGTGGCAATTCTCAGTCCAAATAACATAAAACTTATGGCAATATGGGGCAACTAGTAGTCATTTTCCAGTCACTTCTTACCGCTTCCTGGAAGTTACTGGAACCGATTTTTATATAAAAGTATGTTAATTCATGGAGTATATATGGCATACGTGCGGCACTTTCACGGCATCATAACCTAACTTTAATTTTCATTGATGACGCACAGTACGCCATCTTTGGCGGAAAGTTTTTTTGAAAAAAAGTGAGGATCAAAGTGAATTCAAAATCACTTGAATCAAAAAGAAGTACCAAACAGCTACATGAATACTACAAAACTAACTCTACACTTCACTACTAGAACGCTGACTATTAAAGACTCAATTCATCATCCTGCTGGCGTTGCTGTTGCTGCTGTTGCCTTAACTGCTGCCCATAATCAAGTAGCTGCTGATTCCAATCACTGGCTTTAGATTTTTTGATTTGGGACTGTGGCATTAGTTCTAATACACGCTGTGCCACCGCATCAGAGCTTTTATCGTTACCAAACGCCACCAGTATATTAGGAACTTTCTGCAATCGCTCAAGCGGTAAGCTCTTGATATCATCAATAGCCATATAGACTGTTCGTTCGGGTGGAACATCGCCCCTCTTCAGATATTCCAGCATGGCTCTTGAGATAGCATCGATGGGGGACTTGCACAGAATCGCTGTTGAGGTTTTATCGGTAGCCTTGCCCCCCAAACTGAAGTAAAACCAGCTATCACTGCGAAGTGTTCCTTTAGAGTACCCTTTAAAGCTGTTGTTCTCGCCCCTAGTTCCCCGTAAGAATGCACCGTTACGTTGACTATCAAGATTCCGCATGACAAAAACAGCGTTTTGTTGCTGATCAGCGTAAACTAGCCCCTGGTTATGAAGCATTTGAATACAGTCAGAGGGGATGCCCCGAAATTGATTGAGGTAACGCTCAACGGCAGTCCAATTGCTTTTATCTTCAACGGGTGGGGTGAATTGGGGACGGGGTTCAGTCTGGATAATGTCAGCCGCCCTGTTCTTAACGTGAGATATCGCTGCACGTTCTACGCCAGCTTCACCGAATCGCTCATGTAACCAGACAACCGCCTGCCGAAAATTGCACTGATTAACGTGCATTACCAAATCAATCGCACCGCCAGAGCCTTTGGAGTGTTCGGGAGCAAAGTCATAGAATTTGGAGCCATCTATATTAATGATGTGTCCGTGACCCCGCCACCGCTCACGCTCGTAATTTAGCCCCAACTCCCAGGCAACATCCTCTAAGTCCAAGTCGCGCAGTTGTTGAGTTTGCTGCTGCCAAAAAGCTACTTGTGCCTCTAATTCCTTGATGCGCTTATCTTTGAGTTCATTTTCAAGAGCCAAAGCCTTGGCTGTAGCTTCCATCTGTTGTTTTTTGGCTTGCGCCCTATCCCGGTCGGCAGCTTTAGCTTGCAGTTGCAACTGGGTGAGGCTGCTATCTGGTTCTATACCGGAATTAACAATGCTGTAAAAGTCCTTAATGTCCTGGTGTTGCGCCCTACTGCCCTTAATGCCACGCTCTAACCCCAGATGTTCTGTAGCCTCGGAGTAGGAATCTTGAAACTGCCTCATCTTCAAGCGACCGTCGAAGAAGTGCTTGGCCCTCAGTTGCCCTTTCTCATCAAGGGGGACAAAGTAAGCGTGAATGTGTGGGGTGGCTTCATCTAAATGTAATTCTGCCCTGACAATGCGATCGCTGTAGCGCGAATCTAACCATTGTTTGGATGCAGAAAGCCAAGAGTCAACTTTATCCGGCTCATAGTAACCCGCTTGTGTTGGGCAGTTGGGACGGAAATATTCGGGGCTGGCAGTCAATAAAATCTCGGTGCAGTAAACCGCATCGGGGCGAATCTTCCGTTTCTGCTCCCCTATCTTTTCCATCACCAACTGGTCTAATGTCACAGTTGGGTTGTTAGTGCCGATGAATCTGATATTTTGTTTATCTCGATCAGCGTTGGGCGTTTCTCGCTGACGTGCGGTGTGCGCTTCACTGCCAGCCAAGTTACTGCGCTTAAGCTTTTTAATTCGTGCAATAGCGTAAGCCATGCCACTTTTTGAGTAATTGAGTGCAATTGCGTCGCAGACCCCACGGAAC
>JBGTMK010000158.1:0-5441 GCA_041743605.1 Nostoc sp. | reverse complement strand
AAGCCCAAGATTCTAGCCCTCTTCAGACGCAGTTGTTAGAAATTTTGGCAAGTGATGGGGAATATGAGGCAGGGGGCAGGGGGCAGGGGGCAGGGGGCAGGGAGAGAATAATAACTCCTCAATCATCAGTCATCAGTCATCAGTCAATACTCAACTTAGTCCGAGTTGGTGATCCCAACCAAGCGATTAACTCTACCTTCACCCCAGCCGATCCGATTTATTTTCGCCAATTTTGCGAAGAGTGCGATCGCATCGAACGATTGGCAACGATGGATCAAGCTGGTCGCAGTACTAGAATTATCATTGAAGCGGCTAACTTTTCCCTCAAGTGGATCAATAATCAGTGGTTAGCAAAAACCAATAACGGACAACAGATTCCTGACAACCGACAAGTCCCATTTCGCTTACAGACAATTCGCCCTGTTAATGCTGGTGATCCGCAAACTAACGCCAACCCCGCACCCGTCGGACGAGGTTTAGAACTTTATACACCGCGTGATATTCATCACACCGTTGAATTGTTATCTCAAAGGGTGATTGAGTTATTTGGTGAAGACCCAACAAAAAATAGTGCAGCGATTTTAGTCAGAGAAAATCGCCAAGGACGCTGGCTAGGAGAGGCTTTAGCACCTGTGTGCAAAGAGCATAATATTACACTTTACGATGTGGGAGAACGCGATCGCCGTTCCCATGTCCCCCAAGAAATTTTGGCATTATTGCAATTTTGCGATCGCCCCCACTCCCCCGATTATCTCAAAGCCTCCCTAGAAGCCTTAGTACAGCGTCAGTTAATTCCTACCCAAGACCTCAACGCCCTTGCTAGTCTACCAGAAGAATTTTTGTATCCTAGTCCACTAGCAGCACCCCAATCAGAAACGGTACAAAAAGCTGCTCGTTTGTGTCGCAATTTACTTCGCGCTCGTCTAGAACTGCCTCTTTATCAGCTAATTTCCTTTCTCGCCTTGACCTTAAATTACGACCAAGCAGAATTGGCAACTGCTGACAAACTCGCAGAACGGGTTAACCAACAGATAGCTGGCAATAGTTCAATGAGTGGGATGCTTTCAGCCTTAAGTGAAATAGTTAGTTCCGAACGGTTTGAACCAGTGGAAACCGAGGATTCGGAAGAACGTTACACCCGTCGCGGTCAACTGACGATTATTACCATGCACAAAGCCAAAGGGCTGGATTGGGACTATGTATTTCTTCCCTTTCTCCACGAAAACTTGATTCCTGGTAGATTTTGGGTTCCTCCCCAAAGTCAATTTTTAGGCGACTTTACCTTATCAGAAGTAGCCCGCGCTCAAATTCGCGCTACTCTCCACGAAGAATCTACCATACCGGATGTTAGTCAAGCATGGGAGGTGGCAAAGAATTTGAAAACATCTGAAGAATATCGTTTACTCTATGTTGCCATGACACGAGCGAAACTTTTGTTGTGGATGTCTGCGGCGCAGAAAGCGCCCTTTACTTGGAGTAAACCAGATAATTTACAAGAACAAGCGCCTTGTCCCGTATTTCCGGCATTAAAACGCCAGTTTCCTGAATGTGTGATGAATTTAGCGGCAATTATCAAACAAGCCTGATGAAAATTCTGAAATAATTGAATGGAAACTGAGTTTATGATACAGCGTCAAATAAACTATCGGTTGTAATTGCGATATTATCCGTTCAATTTTCAGAAGTATATATGAAATCACTCATCCAAGCATCTGCCGTAATTAAAAGCACCTTTCAGTCACCCAGAGGAGTTTTATTGACGTTGGCGTTGACCAGCTTGCTATCTTGTGGATTTGGACTTGCTGAAAACAACTTCGCTGGGGCTATTCCTCGCCCAGACAGTACTCAATTGTCCCAAAGACCCCAATCGCAAGGAAATAAGTTACCGAAGGCGATCGCTAATCAAATTTTACAGGATGCTTCCAAGCGTTCCGGCATACCTAAACGGCAATTACGGATTACTCAAGTCACATCGAAAACCTTTGGTAATCCTTGTGAGTTCAATTTTGGAGAAATTTGTACTAGGGAATATAACCCTATTGAAGGCTGGGAAGTAGTTGTCAGAGTCCGCAAAGATTCGTGGACTTACCGTGTAGATAAATCTGGAAAGCAAATCGTTTTAGATCCGCAAGTGAGTGCTTTACAGACATTGCCGAAAGCGATCGCAGATGCAGTTTTAAGCGATGCTTCAAAGCGTTCTGGGGTGGGAATTGCTGATTTAAAAATTACTCAAGCTACATCGAAAACCTTTGGTAATCCTTGTGAGTTCAATTTTGGAGGAATTTGTACTAGGGAATATAACCCCATTGAAGGCTGGGAAGTAGTTGTCAGAGTCCGCAAAGATTCGTGGACTTACCATATAGATAAATCAGGAAAGCAAATCGTTTTAGATCCGCAGGTGAGTGCTTTACAGACATTGCCAAAAGCGATCGCAGATGCAGTTTTAAACGATGCCTCAAAGCGTTCTGGGGTAAGAATTGCTGATTTAAAAATCACTCAAGCTACATCAGAAACCTTTGGAAATCCCTGTCAATTTAACTTTGGCGAAGTCTGCACCCAGCAATACGACCCCGTTGAAGGCTGGGAAGTGATTGTCAGGGTTAAAGAGCAATCTTGGACTTACCATCTGAATAAATCCGGTTCGCAAATAGTTTTAGATCCTAAAGTCAGCGCCACTGGAAAAAGTTAAATAATCAATGGCTTTGGCTTTTTCCCATTTCCTCACACCGTGCTTTGACCATCACAGCACGGATGTAGTCATTTTTACCATTGGTATAAGCCTCGCGATCGCTCCGAAAACTTGTCGCCAAGTCGCGTTTTAAAGCTTCATATCGTTTCGCTTCTTCAGGATGCTTTCTCAGATAGTCGCAAAATAGCTTACGCTCCCAAAATTCGCTGTCAATCTCGACTATATGAATATGATGAGTACGTTGCTTTCCGTATGGTGGCATTCCTTTAACAAAAAACATCCGTCCAGGACGCGGATCTTCATGCCAATAAACGTATCCCAAGGATTCTAAAACCGGAATAGCAGATTTTGCATCTACCAAGGAACGCACTCCCACCATAATGTCTATAACTGGTTTGGCCGCCATTCCTGGTACTGCCGTACTACCAATATGTTCGATTTCCACAACTAAATTATTGCTTAGTACCTGCCAAATCTGCTCGGCTTCTTCTGCAAACAAAATCTGCCAACGTGGGTCATATTCAACTATATTGACCTCATCCATAGGTGAAATTAATTTTATTGACAGCGATCGCGATTGATTAAATCCTTTATTTAATTGCAGTTATAGCAATTTTAATAGTATATAATAATGGATCGTGTCGAATCAAAGCTATACCATGCCTAAACTAAAGACTCGTAAAGCAGCGGCAAAGCGATTCCGTGCCACCGGCACCGGCAAAATCGTCCGTCGTAAAGCGTTCAAAAGCCACCTTTTAGAACACAAATCTTCTGACAAAAAGCGTGGTATGCGCCAAAGTGCGCTTGTACATGAACGTGATGAACTTAACGTTCGCTTGATGCTCCCATATTTGTAAGTATTTTAGGAAATAAGTTATGACTCGGGTAAAACGCGGTAATGTAGCTCGGAAGCGCCGCAATAAAATTCTCAAACTAGCTAAAGGTTTTCGCGGTTCCCATTCAACTCTGTTTAGAACTGCCAACCAACAAGTTATGAAGGCGCTACGGAGTGCCTACCGCGATCGCAAAAAGAAAAAGCGCGATTTTCGTCGCCTCTGGATCACCCGCATCAACGCTGCTTCCAGGCAACACGGCTTGAGTTACAGCCAGTTGATCGGTAACTTGAAAAAAGCTGATATCCAACTAAATCGCAAGATGTTGGCACAATTGGCAGTCCTCGATCCAGCCAGCTTCGGCAAAGTTGCTGAACTAGCAAACCAAGCTAAAGGATAAAGGTGGTAAGGGATGTATAACAGATGTAACAGATGGCAAGTAATTACTCGGTTACATCTGGTATTATCCGCCACTATTTTTTGGATTTTTTGCTTTTCCATAGTAGGGATGGGATTAACTGCATCTGCTGCCGAAATGCAAAAAATTCAGCAGCGGGGCTATTTAAATATTGCCGTTAAAGATAACTTGCGTCCCTTGGGATTTAAAGATGCTAAGGGTAACTTACAAGGCTTAGAAATTGACTTGGCAAAGCGTTTGGCAACTGACTTGGTTGGAAAAGCTGAGGCTATCAGATTTAAACCTGTAGCGAATCGCGATCGCTTATCTGTAGTCTTAGACAAGAAAGTTGATTTTGCGATCGCTAGAATCACAGCAACCGAATCTCGCAGCCGCATAGTTAGTTTCAGTGTTCCCTACTATTTGGATGGCACTGTATTAGTTACAAAAGATACCTCTGTGCAGAAGTTGAGTGATTTGGCAAAACAAAAAATTGCTGTACTCAACAACTCCAGCACTATTGCTCAAGTGCGGTACTATGTGCCAACTGCCGAGTTAGTAGGGGTGAATTCATATCAAGAAGCGCGAGACGAAATAGAAAATAATGTCGTCGCCGCCTTTGCCGCAGATGCTAGCGTTCTAAGCGGTTGGGTGCAACAATATCCTCAATATCGGCTACTGCCAACTAAGCTATCAACTGAACCCTTGTCTGTAGTAATGCCCAAGGGATTGCAGTACGATGAGTTTAGACGAAATGTGAATCAAGCGATCGCTCGTTATTTAGAAGAAGGTTGGCTCCAGCAACGCTCTCAATACTGGGGTTTACCATAAATTAGTCATTGGTCATTAGTCATTGGTCATTGGTCATTAGTCATTGGTCATCGGTCATTAGCGAATAACAAATGACAAATGACAAATAACAAACTTTATAATATTTGTATTTGCAGCAATGGATAACAGTCTAGCCGTTGTTTATCTCTCAATTTTGGTAGTTATACTCACAATTGCAGCCGTGAGTGTTTTTCGCCAGATTTTCAAAACTCGCAAGATTGAAGGCTCTTTTGCAAGGTTGCGAAAGAAGTTAGAGAAAGAAAAGGGTACGACTCAAGAATATTATGAGTTAGCCAGTATTTATTCAGACAAAAAACTATATTCCCAAGCGATCGCACTGTTTCAAAAAGCGATCAAAGCTGCCCAAGAGGAGGGAGAGGAAAATATCGCGCCTATTTACAACGGGCTGGGTTATATTTATTTTATCCAAGATCAATATGACTTAGCAATTCGTCAGTATAAAGAAGCCCTAAAATATAAACCAGACTACGTAACAGGGTTCAATAATCTTGGTCACGCTTACGAGAAAAAAAAGTTAACTACTCAGGCGTTAGAAGCTTACGAACAAGCACTAAAATTGGCTCCAAATAACCCTATTGCTAAACGCCGTGCTGAATCTTTACGTCGTTTAGTTGCTACTTAAATGAGGGCATAAGGTCTAAAATATGGGGAAAGAAAACTCTTTACTAGT
>JBGTMK010000157.1:0-2341 GCA_041743605.1 Nostoc sp. | reverse complement strand
GGTGAGGAGTGCGAGTCACAAAGAGTTCTCCATTAATAATTTCATAGCGTGTCCACTCATTTTCGGGTAGAACCTCTAAATCGTGAATTGTCCAGCGTACTCCCTCAATGGCTTGGTTCATGATTGTCCCCGTTTGGCTTGCTGCCTTCTTTGCTTAATTTTATCTTTCCTTTGGGCAAGGCAGTTATGGTATTTAAATTAGAACCATAATGAAAAGCGGAAGATCAAGCAAAACTCTGTATGCTGACATTTAACCAACTTAAACCACCTAATCACGATGCCGCAGTTACTTTTACTCTGGCGCTGACAGCAGAAGAACGCACCCGCAGTCGCCATCGCTTTGAAACTGAAGATGGTAAAGTTATATTTTTACATTTACCCAGAGGAACTGTTTTACACGATGGCGATATTCTGCAAGAAGAAACCCATCGCACTTTAATCAGAATCACTGCCAAACCAGAATTAGTGCTGACTGCCTTTGCCCAAACGCCACTTTTATTATTACGAGCGGCGTACCATCTGGGAAATCGCCATGTACCTGTAGAAATTACTGCAACTTATTTACGCTTATCTTCAGATTCAGTTTTACGCACGATGTTGGAACAATTAGGGTTAGAAGTTAAAGAGGAAATTTTACCATTTCAGCCAGAATTGGGAGCTTATGGACAACACCATCATGCTCACTGATAGCCATCTTTTGAGTATTTTACAGTTGGCTAGCCCCACTTTGCCCGTAGGAGCATATAGTTATTCTGAAGGCTTAGAAATTTTGGTGGAAAATGGTACGATCGCTAACCACACACATCTCAAAGATTGGTTAAAAGCAGAGTTACTCTACGGGGCAATTCGGTTAGAGGCTGCGGTGATGGTGCGATCGCAGCAATCTGCAAAAGTGAATGATGTAGAGTCGCTATGCCGTTGGAATCTGTGGTTATCCGCTGCTAGGGAAACAGAAGAATTACGCGCCTCTAGTTGGCAGATGGGGCGATCGCTCATCCAATTACTTGGTAAACTAGAACCTCAGATTGTACCTATTGCCAATGCTGTAGGTAATCCTTGCAATTATGCGATCGCTTTTGGCATTGCCATTGCCCATTGGCAAATTAGCATCCAAGCCGCATTACTCGGATATCTGCATAGTTGGGCAAGTAATTTGATTACTGCTGGCGTGAAACTCATCCCCCTTGGACAAACAGCAGGACAGCATTTATTGCTAGATTTGCAACCATTACTCAGTGCTGCGGCGTTGGAAATTCTAGCGTTGGAGGATGATCAACTCGCCTGTTGTAGTTGGGGTTTGTCGCTGGCAAGTATGCAGCATGAAACGCAGTATACAAGGTTGTTTAGGAGTTAGTCAAAATAATTCGTAATTCGTAATGACGCTCCTGCGTCGCTAACGCTGCGCTAACGTAATTCGTAATTATTACAAGGGACAAATAAGAATGAATACATTTAGAGTGGGAGTTGCTGGCCCGGTGGGTTCGGGGAAGACGGCTTTGGTGGATGCTTTGTGTAAGGGATTGCGTGAGCAGTATCAGATTGCGGTGGTGACGAATGATATTTATACTCAGGAGGATGCTCAGTTTTTAGTGCGTTCTCAGGCGTTGGCTAGCGATCGCATTTTGGGTGTAGAGACTGGTGGTTGTCCTCATACTGCTATCCGCGAAGATGCTTCGATGAATTTGGCAGCAATTGAACAGTTAGAGGAACGTTTTCTCGATTTGGATTTGGTCTTTTTGGAAAGTGGCGGCGATAATTTGGCTGCTACTTTTAGTCCAGAATTGGTGGATTTAACAATTTATGTTATCGATGTTGCGGCTGGTGATAAAATTCCCCGCAAAGGTGGCCCCGGTATTACCAAGTCTGATTTGTTGGTGATTAACAAAATTGACCTAGCACCTTATGTTGGTGCAGATTTAAGTGTGATGGAACGAGATGCTAAAAAAATGCGCGGCGATAAACCTTTTATTTTTACTAATTTAAAAACTCAGTCTGGACTTGCAGATGTAATTAACTTTGTTTGCACAAATATTTGTTGAAAAAGAATTCAGGAGTCAGAATGGGCTAAACGCCCTGCTACCGCTAACAGGAGTCAGAATCAAGACAACTAAACCTGCATATTTAGCGCTGATGCAAAAACGTAGTTTAGGGACTAATTACTTATTGTGGGGTGGGCGTCTCGCCACTGGTGTCTACTTTTGCCAAAAATAGCGTACTGATTGGGTGTTGTTCACCCGCCAGGGATTGTAAATCCCTGACTAATTGCTCAAGTCTACTGAAGTAGACTGAAAATTTTTGCGCTATTTAGTCCTCTTCAGAGGACTTTAGCTATGAGACAGGG
>JBGTMK010000156.1:0-7016 GCA_041743605.1 Nostoc sp. | reverse complement strand
CACCCTCTTGACAATTGTGCCATTATCTTAACCTCTCACTGATGGAAGTTGATCTACTAAAAGCAGCGTAAAAGCTAAAAGCGACCGCCCGCCGACCAAAGCAATGCGATCGCCTGCTCAATCCGTTGATCACAAAGTGAGCTTATTATAATGCTGACACATTTTTGTGCAAACACCCTTCAGTATCTCCTCAGTTCACTTTGGTTAAACTGCAACACCTCAACATTCCTAGCATTTACCATACATAGTGGGCAAGAGATATGCTGACACTAGACAGAGAACAAACAACAGCACTCGATTACAGTGTCGTCAACAGCAGCATTCAGGAAACCTTCACTGCAATCGATAGGTTCGAGTGGCAAGCGATAGATGAAATCCTCCAGATGAGGGAACAACAGCTTTACCTGCAAGCTGGATATAAAAACTTTGAAGAATACTGTCAGCGTGAATTATACGCTTGGGGTGGATACCGACGGATCAACCAGCTGCTAGGGGCAAAGAAAGTCATTGACATGGTTGGCGAGTTGGGCGAACACATTAAAAACGAGCGTCAAGCCCGTCCACTGCTGCGGCTAGCCAAGGAACCAGAAAAACTAAAACAAGCTGTAGCGATCGCTCTGAAAGATAACGCCTCCCCTGGTGAATCAGATTTTGCTGCTGCCGCCCAAAAAGTGGTTCCTCAACTTCCACGCAAAAAGCAATCGATTCAGGAACCATTGGTTCCCAAAATTCAAGAACCAGTGGTTCCTAAATCCGCCAAAGTCACAGTTTCGCAACAGTCACATCCAAGGTATGGAGATGTGGGAACCATTGAGGCAGACGCACCAAATCACTGGCAACAGATTGTCACTTTTGCTGATGGCGAGAGGTTGTTGATCAACAATGCTGATTTAGATGCCGCCAGCGTTCCATTCCCTAGAGAGCGCACTTACCCCGCAGAATATACGGAAGCGATCGCTGCACTCGAAGAACAGCATAAACAGGAATTAGAGCGACTTTCCCAGGAATTGAGGATTGGACTACAAGCAGAAGCAGGGGCTAAAGCCGAAGCGCAGGTACAAGAACAAATCCAATCTCTACAACAACTCTTTAAACAACAGAAAGAAGAAAATATCCAGTTACGGCAACAGCTTTCTGAGATGGAGGGATTAAGAAAACTGGAAATTGAAAATCAACAACTCCTTTCTCGCATTCAGGAATTAGAAAACGCCGTACAACAGCGCCCTTCTCAAGAATGGGGGAATACCATGACCCAACAGGCCACCAAAGCGTTGAACAAGCAGGTGAAGCAAGCCCTTGAAAAGACAATTGATTTGCGATCACTAGCCCAAGAACCACCGAAAGAAAATGCTCAAGAATGTTTACGGCTGATGGGCATGGCTTTGAAAAACTTAGCCAGTGCTATGAACAATACTCAGGCATTGGAGGCAGCAGCGATAATTTTGGGGAGTGAGCCGACACCAACTGCGATCGCATATCGAGCCGAGCAATTAGAAATGCTACCCCAGGCAGTTAGTGATATTAGGGCAGTACTAGCTAAACCTGGATGTACGTGGCAGGAGTTTTGTAGTGTTGCTCAAGAGTATGAGGTGATAAAAACAGACTATCTCGCAGAATTGACCACCCAAGAGACTGATTTAATTTCCACACTCCAGAACGCATCCTCTCAACCAGACACTATCAGCATCGGCTCTATCGTTGCCCATGCTGATCCTTACCGCACTTTGTATGTCGAGAGGGGTGAAGTTGTAGAGGATTTGGGCGAGGAACTGGTAGTTGCCTGGGATCACTGGAAGGAGCAATCGAAAAAGACTGACAGGTATTTACGAGACGAATTGCGATTCTGGCAACCTCAATAGGCTTCCAGTGAATTGGTAATTTTTTAGACAACTAAATACAAGTACCAAACCCTGCAATCGATGTAGGGAAAATTCCGTGCGTTAATATAAACAGGAGATTGTAGAATGACTGCAACTATTACAAGACCTAAGCCCAAAAAGGCAGTTAGCAAAAAGGAATCCCCATATAAAAGGCTTCATGTCATTATTCCCATCGAAGATATGCTGTGGACTTCGCAACAAAAGCCCTCAGTCAATCAGTTATGGCAAGAATGCTGGACAGCTGACCCTTATGGTTCCCGGTGGATGCCTCTAACAAGTGCTTTGGGTTACAGTACTTTTATCTCTGCGAAGAAAATTCTAGCTGAAAGCGGGTTGTTCATTTTCAAGCCTGACAAGTCGATTCAAGACGGCCGAGAAACGGCTAGCTGGATGGTGAAAAATTTGCATGGTAGTCGGATGAAGGAGTTTTGGGAGAAAGCTAATGTTGAAAATCAACAACCAGATTCTCTAAAACGAGAACCAAATGCTGGGGATTCAGAGATAGATGCTGGCTCTGAAGAAATACGTGCTTTAAATCAAGCATCTATTTCAGGTCAAAATCAGTCAGAGCAAGGGTTTCAGGAAACCTCACAAACTGCTCAGGAACAGCTAACGAACTCTTCAAAAGAGTTCGTTAGCTGTGTCTCTGACACGCTAAATGAGATTTTGCAAGTTGAAGAGACGGCTCATGCGCCCTTGAGGGGCGCGTCGCCTCAGACTGTTCAAGGCGTGTCAGAACTTGAAGACTCGCCTACGGCGAATGACTGTACATTGCTGGCGCTTGTGGAAGCTGTACCAAGTCAACCTGCTCCGTTGTTGGCTGAAAATCAAGATTGTGGTGTTGAGCCGACAATTTCTCATGAAGGTGCTTGTTCCGCCGCGTCTGCTGCCCAAAAAGAAAAATCTTTAAATTCTGCGATCGCAGATCAACCACAGGGGCAAGTAGAACAAAGTAATCCCACTTTGTTGTTAGTTGAAAATTCAGTTTCGGGTGTAGAAATCAAAGCAGTTCATGAAGGTGAAAGTTCCGCGCCGCCCGTGTCACAAACTGAAAAATGGTCGCATGAGGCGATTGTTGCAAGGTCAAATATGCGACCAGAACGTATGCAGAAACTCAAACTTGCGGCGAATTCGGGGGAGAATGCGGGGTTTGACTTTTTGCAGGAGTGTTGGGATGACCCAGCTTTGCAGATTGTGATCAAGAAATTGCTGGTGAAGTTTCCGCAGTGGGGGGTTGCGATTGTGGATGGGGTGTTGATTGATTGGTATGAGTAGTAAATGCAGGAGTTTCAAAGCTTAAATATAAAGTTTTGTGATATTTTTTTGCTTTCTGCGAAAAAGGTAAGTTTTGGAGTGAAAAAACAGTAGACCTATAGCTAAGTAATAGATAGCTAGTAACCTGATTGATACTTGACTAATTAGTGTAGAGTTATTGCTGTTCGTAAAGGTGTGCGAGGTTTAGTTGGCGTTTTAGTCGTTGGGGAAGTTTATTGAGTATTCTCATAACAGGGGGAAGTATTTTGCCTGGGAGTTATGGGCTGGCTCAAATTGCTCCAGATGTCTCTGTTGACAATGATTCTAATATCCAAACAGAGAATGACCTCAGCGTTATTGGAGGCAGTACTCTAATGAGCAATAACTTGCTTCATAGCTTCTCAGAATCTGTACCCACTGGTAGTAGTGCGTACTTTAATAATCCTTCAAGTCAGCAAGGAGCATCCGCCCTTGTTAATGACGCTGGTAATATTACTATTAATACTGGGAATTTAATTATTCGTGATAGCGCCACCGTTTCTGTTAACACTACTGGCGTAATTCATAGTGGTAGTGACAATATCTCTATTAACCCTACTAATGTAAATTCTACTGGAAGTGGTGGCAGTATCTCTGTTAATGGTGGCAGTATCTCTATTAGCGTTTCAAATATCTCGATATCAGCCAAGCCTGTTCCCGAACCAACTTTAACATTCAGCGCGTTTATCAGCGCTGCTTTTTATGCTGCTTGGAAGTTAAAACGTAAACAGAAGCAAACTGCTTTTTGAGATAAACGCATTTTTGCCAAGTGAAACTGATAATATACTCGTTGTAGTTTGCATTTACGAGTGAAAACGTAAAAACACTCATTCTTGGGTAATTGTTCTCTTGCAACTAAATAGAGCAGTTACCTACTTTTTATGTTTTAAAAGTGATGAAATGAGGGGGCTAGCACTGCAATCGCTAAAGCACTGCGACAAATACAATTGTAATAATCAATCCCTGTGGTTAGGGATTGATTATAGCGATCGCTCATACGGAACTGCGATCGCTTCTTTACTGGATAGATTTGCCATCATTTCTATTGTTGAAACTGCGACTGCATATTTTTATGCAATTGTTGCAGGGGTAATGAAGATAAAAGTTCCGCCGCATCTGCCCCCAGCGCTGAAAAGTGGTCGAGTGAGGCGATTGTAGCAAGGTCAAATCTGCGACCGGAGCGGATGCAGAAACTCAAAGTTGCGGCCAATTCGGGGCAGAATCCGGGGTTTGGATTCTTGCAAGAGTGCTGGAATGATGACCCGGCTTTGCAAATTGTGATCAAGAAGTTGCTGGCGAAGTTTCCGCAGTGGGGGATTGCGATTGTGGATGGGGTGCTGGGGGATCAGGAGAGGTAAAATCACACTTCCTCAGAATATGTGCAACTAAAGTGATTGCTGCTTGATAGTGCTTGTCTACTCTTGTGCAGAAGGTGTAGATCAAGATTCCTTTGCATTGATACTGCCAAGCGACCAATTATTTTCTGAAAACGGGGACGCATAATCTGCGACTCGCTCCCATCCCCACTTATAAGCAGTATCAACCAGAATTTCTTTACCATTGCGGAACTTGATAAATTCCTGCCCGTTGTCATAAAATATGTCTGAAACCAGTTGATTACGCTCGTCGTAACCCCACTTCTCCACTGCTGCCCTCCACCAGCGCTTTCCGGGCGAGAGCAACTGTTCAAGTTCTAAATACTCCGGTTTCCAGTACTTGGTGCGCCATTGATTTGCTAGTGCCTCAATTAGTATCGCAGTCGGGTAGATCGGCTTGAGGTTTTCTTCGAGCCAGAGTATATAAACGATTGCGCTCCTGAAAGCATCTTCTAAACAATAGCTTGATGCTTCTAGAGTGTCTTGGAGTTGCTCGTCGCGTTTCTGAGTACTGGAAAGACAGTTGATTACGGCTTGATGCTTCTAGAGTGTCTTGGAGTTGCTCGTCACTGAAATTTACACCGAGCGATTGCAGGGCTGGAGCGTATAAATCAAATAATTCTTGTTCTACTGAATCGGCAGACCAGAACCACATAAGAAAAAGAAAACTCCTACTGAGTGGCTAAATAAAATTTAGCATTTAGCATGGGAAGTATTGATGTGGAAACAAGTAGCGATCGCCAACGCGGTCTATCACGCTACAGGCAAACGGATTCGCAATCTGCCCATTACAGACAAGCTACTGTAATAAGAATGCTTTCAAAACGACTTGTAGTTTTGATAAAAAAAATGAGTAAATAAGCAGACACAACCAATGACTAGTTCAATTAACCAACAAATCTTACTCAAAAGCCGTCCGCTTGGAGAACCGAAAGAGAGCGATTTTGCCCTTGTCGAAACACCAATTCCAGAACCAGGGGAAGGTGAAGTCCTCAATCGGACGATCTACCTGTCCCTTGATCCTTATATGCGCGGTCGTATGAGCGATCGCGAGTCTTATGCTGCTCCAGTAGAACTGGGGTCTGTGATGGTCGGTGGCACAGTTAGCCAAGTGATGAAATCTAACCATCCCCAATTCTCAACCGGAGATTTTGTACTTGGTTATGACGGCTGGCAAACCTATGGCATATCGAAAGGCGAAACTTTGCGTAAGCTTGACCCCAATCAAGCTTGCATTTCCTATGCGTTGGGTGTAACAGGAATGCCCGGAATGACGGCATACTTCGCTCTGCTTGATGTTGGGCAACTCAAAACTGGCGAAACGGTTGTTGTCTCTGCCGCCTCTGGTGCAGTCGGTTCTGTAGTGGGTCAAATTGCCAAAATCAAAGGCTGTCGGGTCGTAGGAGTCGCTGGGAGTGATGCAAAATGCAATTATGTGACGAAAGAGTTAGGGTTTGATGCCTGTATTAACCGTAAAACTCAAGAACTGACTT
The DNA here is from genome assembly GCA_041743605.1 of Nostoc sp. GTDB lineage: Bacteria > Cyanobacteriota > Cyanobacteriia > Cyanobacteriales > Nostocaceae > Nostoc. Next base: position 974 of record JBGTMK010000156.1, on the reverse strand, counting down.
CAGCCCTAAAAGCCGCTTGTCCGAACGGGGTGGATATTTACTTTGACAATACAGCTGGCCCTATTTTAGAAGCGGTGTTGCAGCACATTAATCAAGGAGCAAGAATCCCATTGGTTGGTTTAATCTCACAGTATAATGCCGAAAATTCTCCTCCTGGCCCTAATTTAATGCCGCTGTTGGTTAGACGGGCGTTAATCAAAGGATTTCTTGTGGGTGATTACCAACATCGGCAGGCAGAGTTTGTCAAAGATGTTTCCGGGTGGTTGCAAGAAGGTAAGCTCAAGTACAAGGAAGATGTTATGCAGAAACTGGAAAACGCCCCGCACGCCTTCATCGGCTTACTACAAGGGAAAAACTTCGGCAAGCTGATTGTTCAAGTCAGTGACGATCCGACACGATAAGCATACTTTTTGAATTAATTCTTGCCTAAAAGCAATAAAACACATCAGCAAGCAGCCGATGGAAGCACATCGTAGCCATACTTGGAGGCTGCGGCATTCCACCGTTCAATAGCAATTCTTCCTTTCGTTGCTGATAATAGTTTTAGAGGTAATTATTCAAGAGGTCTGATTGTGGTCTTTGCTCAAACCAGTCCCCCAGAAGTAATAACAACTCGCCTTACCTTAGACGAGTATCGGGCTATGGAACAAACTAGTCCAGAACGCCATGAATACCGCAACGGAGAGATTATTATTATGTCGGGAGGATCGGTTACTCATAGTGCGATCGCCAGCAACTTCTTAATTTACTTAGGATTTTTACTGAGAGACACTGATTTTCGTTTGTATAATAGCGACTTGCGAGTTTGGATTCCTGAATATCAGTGTGGTACTTATACCGATTTGATGGTTGTTAATGGCAAACCAGAGTTTAATGGCAATGTCTACGACAAGCCGCAAGAGCGTCTACGCAATGATGAAATTCTCAATCCTTTACTCATTGTCGAAGTTCTATCACCCTCTACGGAAGCTTAC
>JBGTMK010000155.1:0-13659 GCA_041743605.1 Nostoc sp. | reverse complement strand
TAGCTTATCAAGTAATTCTGATTTGTCTATATTGTAAATGAAACCGTCACCAGCCAAAAGCTCAACTTGGCAAAGTAGCCTTTAAGCGAGAAAATAAAGATACGTCGCCCTTAACATTTCTTTTTTCTTTGTGAATAACGTCCGTACAGTCTCTGATACAAAGCGAACTTTCTACAATCTTCACACCCGTCCGATTAACACTATTTATCGTCGGGTAGTAGAAGAATTGATGGTAGAAATGCATCTGCTGTCAGTAAATATCGATTTTAGCTACAATCCCATTTATGCCTTGGGTGTCGTCACCACTTTTGACCGCTTCATGGAAGGCTATCAACCAGAACGGGATAAAGAATCAATTTTTAACGCCCTCTGTCGGGCTATAGAAAAAGATCCGCAGCACTATCTACAGGATGCCCAGAGATTACAAGCTGTAGCTAAAGGTTTGCCAGTTAAAGATTTAATTAGTTGGCTAGGCCAAACTACTTACTTAGATAGAGATGCTGACTTGCAAGCACAACTGCAAGCGATCGCCAATAACCCTAACTTTAAATACAACCGTTTGTTCGCAATTGGTGTATTTTCGTTACTAGAACAGTCAGATCCCGAATTAGTCAAAGACGAAAAGCAACTCACTGAGGCACTAAAAGCGATCGCAGCCGGTCTGCACCTCTTTGATGACAAACTCAACAAAGATTTGGAGTTATATCGTTCTAACCTAGAAAAAATGGCGCAAGCACTGATAGTAATGGCAGATATGCTCTCAGCCGATCGCAAAAAACGCGAGCAACGTAAACAACAATCAACTACCCCAGTTGCTCCACCAAGTTCTAACGAATAGTTAATAAATGAGAGTGATGAGTTAGGAGTTATGAGTGAGTAATTGTTAATAACTCCTTAATACGGTTCGGATAAGATTTTTTGATGACACGCCGCTAATCGCGTCTCTTGCCTTAACCGAACCGTATTGAATAACTCCTAATTCCTAATTCCTATGTTTAGACGCCCAATAACTTGTAGATTAAGCTGTTAATTATAGTCAGCGCAAATGCACCAATCACAGCACTCCAAATACCGTAACGTAATCGAAAGCCCTCTACTAACCAAGCAGCAATACTAAAACAAACTACGGCAATCATAAATGTGAAAATGCCGGATAGTAAGTCCAGGGTAAGTAAATTTGGTACTGCAAAAATGAGGCTTAAAATCGGTCTGACTATTGCCGTCACGATCCCAAGCACTGCGGCAGAAAGAAAGGCTTTACCTGGAGTGTCAATTTCGACTCCTAAAGGTAATTTACTAATTATCAACAAGCTGATAGCTGTTACTATCCAAACAATTAAAAGCGTCACAATATTCATGCCACAACCCCTGAAACGTGAATGGCAATTGGTGATAAATTACTTCAGTTTATCGGTGAAAAATCTTTAAAGCTCAACCAATTATTTATAAATTAGCAGGAAATTTTTCTCTAACTGAATTTATTTTAGATATCTTTAGGTTTGGGAAAAAGCTTGAAGGGGGGAGCAGGGAGCAGGGAGAAAGGGAGAAGAGTTGTCCCCTCAGCAAGAGCGGCACCCCGCTCCTCTGCCTCTTTTAAATGCTCCATGCCCCTATTTCATCTCTTAAGAGTAGGTTAGGTTGTTAGGTTTGTTTGAGTGCTACAGGCGCTTAAGGCGCTGGTGAGCTAGGAACTACAGGAGAAATACCAGGATTTGTAGGACTGATGCCTTGCCCAGTTGGAGGTTGACTAGTTACCGTGGGTAAGGGTACGGAATTAGGTGCTAAGGGAAATGTAGGAGTAAGATTTCCTTCGGGATTGATACCTGGAAATGGTGCAGCACCAGGATTTATTGGGAAAGAGGGGATAGTAGGTTGGTTTGGTAGGCTTGTGGGTGATTGAGATTGACCAGGAATAATTCCCAAAGACACGCGATCGCCTCCTACTTGCCGTAGTATGTCTAATGTCTCAATCACATCATTGTAAGTTGCTGTGCGCGACGCATTAAGCACCACAACACCACTGGGATTTTGTTGGAGATACTGTTTTAAGATTTGTCCCAAATCTTCCCGTTTTATAGACTGTTTTTCTATGTAAGTATTGCCAACAGCATCGATAGTCACAATCAGACTTCCAGTCTGTGACGTTATCCCAGATACTGTACTGGGGCTGGCTTTGGGCAAATCAACACTTATTGCCTGTTGCCGTGTAAATTGTAATGCCGCTAACAAAAAAAACGTCAGGATACAAAAAACAACATCAATTAAAGGGATGATTTGAATTTGGACTTCTTCAATTGGAGTATGTAGATTAACTTTCATTTCTTGACTATTAATTAGGTGCATTTGGGGGTTCAGGAGGTTCAGGCAACCTAGTCTTTCCTGGCTTGCGGGGTGGAGTGAGATTTTCCCGCACAATTGCTGATGTACTATTACTAAAGTTAGGCGGGGATTGGTGATAGAGCAATTCCATTTCATTCCCTGCCTTACGAAAAACTTTAACTTGGTTGACTACAAAACTTTGAAATAGCCGGTAAAATACCAAGCTAATGATGGCAACTATAAGTCCTGCTGCCGTACTAATTAAGGATTCACCAATACCAGTAGTCACACCAGCGGTAGATTCAGTTCCCAAATCGCCAATCCGAATTGAGCGCAGAGACTGGATTAAACCCAAGACTGTACCTAATAATCCTAGCAGGGGCGCGAGGGCAATCACGGCTTCTAAAAGCTTTTCACCTCGCCGCATTCCAGCCAATTCATCTTCGGCTGTGGACTCAAGTGCTAGGCGAAAGGTTTCCGCATCACTTTTTGTTAAGCGTAGAGGGGCGTAAAGAAAACGCCCGACAGGCTGATGGCTTGCTTGTCTTGCAATGTCCGCAGCTACTTGCCAATTATCCTGGGCAGCATCTAGGATGCGATCGACTATTTGCTTTTCCTGAGTCAAAATTCTTAACCAGAACCACAAACGCTCGAAAATCACACTCAAAGCCAGAATCGACAGAACAAGCATTGGCCACATCGCTGGCCCGCCTTTATCAAATAAATCTAAAATATCCACTATTTAAGTTTCCTCCCTCCATGACTAGAGCAAATGTGCTTAAGCATTTTTATTCTAGAGATTAATGCAAAATGAGGGACTTCCAAAATATAAATTTCTCGAAAACCTCAAAATACAGTGTAAGGATGGCATATTTGACTCAGATTGCTTTACAAGAATGCTGCTGGATAGGCGATTGAATGATGGACTGATAATTTTTGGCACACTTTTGCTAGACTTCCTTGTAACCTGGAGTTTCACTACAGAATATTTTCATGTAAAGGAGAGCAAATTTTGGCAGCAGTCCGAGTTCGCCAGCACGTTAATCCACTTGGTAAAAAGTATCAAACACCAGCAAGTCCCCTTGACTGGGAAAAAATTTATGCCAAGCCAAATCAACCACTACATCTAGATATTGGCTGCGCTAAGGGACAGTTTTTGGTGAATATGGCCAAGATAGAACCTAACTGGAATTTTCTCGGCTTAGAAATTCGGGAACCGTTGGTAGTGGAGGCAAATAAGTTACGTTCTGATTTGGCTTTAACAAACCTGCACTATTTGTTTTGCAATGTGAATAACTCACTGCACCCACTTTTATCTTCTCTCCCTCCAGAAAGTTTACAACGTGTTACAATTCAATTCCCCGATCCTTGGTTTAAAACCCGCCATGCGAAACGTCGTGTAGTCCAACCAGAATTAGTGGCAGATTTAGCTAAATATCTTGCGGTTGGGGGGTTTGTATTTCTGCAATCAGATATGGAATTTGTCGCTGTGGAAATGCGCGATCGCTTTGCAGAAAATCCAGCTTTTGAGAAAATCGGTACAGGAGAATGGTTGACTGAAAACCCCTTACCAGTTCCAACAGAAAGGGAAATAGGTACGCAAAAAAAGGATGAACCTGTTTATCGCGCTTTATTTGAAAGGGTGAAGAGTCAAGAGTAGATACGCACCAAGGTATTTATAATTCTTCCTTGAGAATAAAAATGTTTTTGGGACAATTTATTCCTGAATAATTCGTCTGAGAATTTATAGCGACTACCTTCTTGCCTGTAACGTTTGGTAGAAAAAGTGAGTATTACGAATTACTACATCAAATCCAAGAATTAAACCACATTCGTAGTTTATAACCTTCAGGAGAAAGGGGCAAACCCAAATAAATCGGCATCCAGAAAATAAAAGCAGCCAGAATAATAAAAGTAATGGTGACACCTAGCGCTCGCAGTTGTAGATAATAACTGCGAAGGCATTGATCAACAAACCAAGCGATCGCTAAAAATACAAATACCACTGCACACATATAATGGTAAATAAAAACGCACCTCGTCACCTTCACCCAAGGTAATAAGTTGGCAGCATAATTGATAACTAAGTACAATGCAATCCAAGTATCAACACTAAGAGTTGCAGGTACAGAAAAACGCTTTTCCTTCATCCAAGAAATTACGACTTGCGACACCAGCATCCCGATTAAAAATAACATGGCAGCAACACCAAACCACCACAAAAATGGGTTGCCCATTGCATGGACATCATAAATAACTTGCCCAGCACCGGCAGGCAAAGGTGGCCCCATTACAGGTAACGGTTCGGTGATACTTTTAGCTGTTTGATAATAATATGCCATTGGTCGAGTCATCAAAGGCCATTTGTACCAAGCAGCGCAATAAGGATGCACGTTGGGACTATTGCCACCTAGCTGTAAGTGAAACTTCAAAATTTGCTGATGTACTGCAATAAATCCATAAGTTTTATCTAGTTGAAGGTGGGGAATCCAGATGATGCTGTAGATAAAAGCTGGAATTACCCCTAAATAGAATAACATCTGAAAAACATTTAGTTGAGTTAAGTTTTGTAGTGGTGTCTGAGATGAGGAAGATAAGGGAGAATAAGTACTAACTCCTGACTCCTGACTTACGCCTTCTACCTCATGACTTCTAGCTTTTGTCTCCTGCCTCCTAACTTCTACCTCCTGACTTCTACCTCCTGCCTCCTTTAATAGGGATGTAAAAAATAGTTTGGGGTTAGGAAAAGAATGTATTAAATGAATTATCCAAGCTGCTATCCAAATAAGATAAGCACCTGATAGGAACCATAAACCATTCCACTTAGTACCGACTGAAGCACCAAAAGTAATGCCGGCAAAAACTAAGTAAAAAGAACGTCGCCGATTTTGGTTATCTAATGCCAGTAATAAAAACCAGTGCCCTAATAAACCAAAAATGACGATATAAATATTACTTAAAGCATAGCGAGATTCAACTAGAAACATCCCATCACAAGCTGTGAACAAACCTGCAAGTATTGCAAAGGTACGGCGATAACTCAATTGATAAGCGATCGCAGCCACAACTACAGGAATAAATGAGCCTGTGAGGGCATTTATCCAACGATAAGTCCAAGGCGATCGCAATGAACCTGTCAGCCCATTTACGGTATCGTGCCAAAAAGGAATGTGACTGCCAATCCAAATGCCGATGGCGATCATATATTGACTCAGCGGCGGATGAGCATTAAAAAATGGCGTATGCGTGAGATAGTTATTACCAAATTTGGCAAAGTAAACTTCATCAAATACCAGAGTGTTAAATCGCTCCAGTCCCCAAAACCGTAAGGCAAGTGAGAGAATAAATACACTCGCCATCCCAATTCGGAACCACTTTTTAGTCATTTGTCATTTGTCATTTGTCATTGGTCATTTGTCATTTGTCATTGGGCATTGGTTAATAATTAATACCCCCTATCCCCTATTCCCTATTCCCTATTCTTACAGGCGCATCTAGTTGGAACAGGAGTAGTTCAATACCGTAATACTTGTTTGTTCGCCCTATTGGTTTCATACCGAGTCTTTGAGTTACACGGATTGAAGCATGATTTTCTGGTTTCACTACGGCATAAATCAGTGGCAAGTTCAGAACACTAAATCCGTAGTTGAGCATAACTTGTCCTGCTTCTGTTGCATACCCTTTACGCCAAGAAGCTCGCCGTAAGTGCCAGCCTACCTCATAATCTTGAGTGGGTAAACCATCTTTGTCGGGCAATTGTTTAAGAAGGATAGTTCCCACAATTGTTGTAGTTTCCTTTTCGACAATTGCCCAAGAACCAGTACCATTGTTGCGTCGCTGCGATCGCTCGATATTGTCAATCAAACGTTGACGCTGTGACTCAACACTTGTGACGAGAGAAGCTTTACCAAGAAAGCGCGTAACTTCTGGGTCACTGTAAATTACAAATGCTTGTTCGGCATCGCATTCGGGTATCCAACTGCGAATAATCAAGCGTTCGGTTTCCCAAAGATTTGTCATCTTGCTTTTGACTAAGCTAAATTGCCATTCTGCAAAATAGTAAGATACTTATGGTTGAGCAGTCAAAAGTGTTGTAGACAATTACACAAACAAAATATAGCGATCGCTATGCTATGGGTAGTTATCCCAAAGTTCAGCTACCGTTGGTTATGCAACAGCAAATTCTGAATCTTTCCGCAGTTCTTCAGACCGAAATCCCAATACAATCTGATCCTTCGCAACACCAGCCCTGACCAGTTCCGTTGCTACCCCCTCTTCAGTCCCATCACGTTGAATCCAAATTTTGTCATCAATAATATCAATGTGAATCATACAGCCGTGAACGCGACGAGTCACAGTAGGAGACAAGTCATAGGCTGGTTCTCTTCCCAAAATCATCAAGAGGTAGCGGTCTTGTTCGCCGTCGAAAACTGTTTCAAATTGAATATCGCCAGTACTGAAGGGGATTTTTGTATGTTCAATCAGAATATTCCGAATCAACTGCCTGTATTGCTCCAAGGTATCCATTTAAAAATAACCTCTTGTTCTAGCTGAAATAGAACAATATGAACTTTGTAATCTTCTACCAAAAGTTTAGCAATTGGCTCATCAAAGATATCGGCGTATACTTCGTCCCGAACGGCGAGATAGAGGACGCGATCGGGATTGGTTCTACTCATTACAGAGCGGTATGCAAGATACTGTCCCAGCGCATGTTCAAGATTAGTCATGTCCGACACGCTGCGAAACGTTTTAATCTCAACGGCTATCTGCTGTCCTTCCTTTTCAGCAGCAATCAATTTCTCTGCACCCAAGTCAACATAACATATCCCTTTTTCCCCACTTCAAATGAAATGGATCGTCGGTAATCGTCCAGCCATCTTTGATTAGGGCATTTTTGACGTTCTGGTGGTAGCGGTCTTTAGCTGGCATAAATTACTCGAATTACGAATTAATACCCTCAACTTTTGCCACTTCCAGCATCGTCTTTAAGACCGAATCTGGATTCAAACTAATTGAGTCAATTCCTTGTTCCACCAAAAATTGAGCAAATTCTGGATAATCGCTGGGTGCTTGTCCACAAATGCCGATTTTGCGATCGCATTTTTTCGCCGCTTCTATGGCCATTTTTACCATTCGCTTCACACCCTGGCTGCGTTCATCAAATAACCGCGCCACTAAGGCCGAATCCCTATCTATTCCCAGTGTCAACTGAGTTAGGTCGTTAGAACCAATGGAAAAACCATCAAATACCTCAGCAAACTCCTCAGCCATAATCACATTATTGGGCAACTCGCACATCACATAAACCTGCAAGTCATTAACACCCTGCTTTAAACCATTTTTTGCCATCTCTGCCAAAACTAAACGCCCCTCATCGGGAGTGCGACAAAAAGGAATCATCGGGATCACATTTGTCAAACCCATTTCTTCCCGTACCCTTTTGATGGCATGACATTCTAAGGCAAAAGCTTCTCTGTAGCCTTCATCATAGTAACGCGCCGCTCCTCGCCAACCTAACATTGGATTTTCTTCATGGGGTTCAAACTGTCGCCCACCTAATAAATTGGCATATTCATTACTTTTGAAATCTGAGGTTCGGACAATTACTGGTTTAGGATAGAATGCCGCTGCAATTCTACCGATGCCTTGGGCTAATTTATCTACAAAATATTGGGGTTTTTCGTCGTAAAGTGAGGTGATTTCAGCAATTTTGGCTTTGGCAAAATCATCTTTTAACAAGTCATAGTGAATCAACGCCATTGGATGAATTTGAATTTGGTTAGCAATAATAAATTCTGTCCGCGCTAAACCTACGCCATCGTTGGGAATTGCGGATAAACTTAGTGCTTCTTGGGGATTACCCACATTCATTAAAATTTGAGTGCGGGTGCGAGGTAAATTCTCTAAAGGAACTTCTTTAACTTCAAAAGGTAATAAGCCAGCATAAACTTTTCCCTCTTCCCCTTCAGCGCAAGAAATTGTTACCTCTTGACCAGGTTTCAAGATTTCTGTAGCATTGCCGCATCCCACGATCGCAGGTACACCCAATTCTCGCGCAATAATCGCTGCATGACACGTGCGCCCACCAGAATTGGTGACAATTGCACTGGCACGTTTCATAATTGGTTCCCAATCGGGATCAGTTCTCTCTGTAACTAAAACTTCCCCGGCTTGGAACTGGTCGAGTTTCTGAACATCTAAAATTAGGCGTGCTTTCCCTTGACTAATCGCTTCCCCAATTGCACGTCCGGTAACAAGGGTGAGTGGGGATTGGGAATCAGGGAGTGGGGAGTGGGAAGTTTTTTCCCCATTTCCTATTCCCCAGTCCCTATTCCCCAATACCAATCGATAACTCCGCAGGACGTTTCCTGTCTTCTGCGACTGGACGGTTTCAGGACGCGCTTGCACAATAAAAAGTTGGTTTGTAATCCCATCTTTTGCCCACTCAATATCCATTGGTGTGGATATGCCGTGGACTTGGGAATAATGGTCTTCAATTAAACACGCCCAATTTGCTAGTTGTAGAATCTCTTCATCACTCAGAGCAAATTTGCTTCTTTCGATGGTTGAAACCGAAACATTTTTTGTCAATTTGGAGCCGTCATCATAAATCATTTTCAGTTCTTTGCTGCCCAATTTTTTATCGATAATTGGGCGAAAACCAGCTTTTAAAGTTGGTTTAAAAACATAGTATTCATCTGGATTTACAGACCCCTGGACAACATTTTCGCCTAAACCATAGGCGGCTGTAATTAGTGCCGCATCCTTAAATCCGGTTTCTGTATCAATGGAGAACATCACCCCAGAGGTTGCTAGGTCAGAGCGCACCATTTTTTGCACGCCAACGGCCAGGGCAATGCTAAAGTGGTCAAATCCCTTGGCGTGACGATAAGAAATAGCGCGATCGGTAAATATGGAAGCAAAGCATTTATGACAAGCTGCTAAAACTCCTTCAGCACCGACAACGTTGAGGTAAGTTTCCTGTTGTCCGGCAAAACTAGCATCGGGTAAGTCTTCGGCAGTGGCGCTGGAACGGACTGCAACATCTGTCTCTGCATGGTATCGTTCACAAAGACTATGGTAGGCTGTGGCGATCGCATCTCGCAATTCTACAGGAAATGGGGTGTGGATTAAGAGCGATCGCGCTTTTTTTCCCCGTTCTCGTAAATTTTTCACATCCTCAACATCCAAGTCAGCAAAGAGTTTGCGTAGCTTTGCTTCTAAGCCGGCTGATTGAATGAAATGACGATAAGCGTAAGCAGTGGTGGCAAATCCTGTCGGAACATTAATCCCTTTGGGCGTTAGCTGTTGAATCATTTCCCCTAGTGAGGCATTCTTCCCACCAACTACGGGTATATCAGCAATACCAACTTCATCAAACCAGAGAATGAGCGATCGCTCTTGGGAAAATTGAGATAAAGTGCTTGTAGATATTGTAGCCATAAATATTACCTTTTAAGTTTATACTCGGCTTGTAAGTGTATAACTTCTAACACATTTTTCCCAGATTCAATTTGAGATTTTTGATTCTGTCGCCTCGTTTAAGATTTGGCGAGGAAATACAAGGCAATTGGCAATAAAATTTAATACTTTATCAAAATATCGGATTTAATACACGATGTCACAACTAGAACGATTGTTGAAAATGGCAGAAGATGAGTTAACTGAATACAGCACTGATGCCCGCAAAATAGAAAAACTACGCCGTAATATAGGTTTAACAATGTTGGCAGGTGAACAGCGACAAGTGAAAGAAGCATTATTAGCTAATCAGCAATCTAATATAATTACTCAAATTGTAGAAGAACAAAGACAAGCGGTAGCCTTACCATTTTGGGGAATTGCTGGATTGGGTTTGTTACTGGGAATTTCTTTAAATCAACCTGTATGCTTGTTAGCGTCTGTAGTTGGGACTGTATTAGCTTACAGAATTCAGAAATGGGGTTGGAAATTGCAGGCAACTCGTTTATTGTTACAAACGTTGGAAGATATTGAAATACGTATTTCCCAACCTACCAAGTAACAAAACAGACGCACTTTTATAGATAAAAAACTCCACGCTGTATGGGAATGGGGAATGGGGAAGAAGTTACCTGTTTGGTCAATGCCCCAAGCTACGGGGCGACTATTCCCTCTCCACGTGTCCTTCTCAAGGAATTTCTGAGGATGATTCTGAACAAGATTTAGTGGGAACGCCTAATTCATCTAAAGTATTCATTATTGATTCATTATCTAGGATATGGTGTCTGCTTTGGTAGTTGATTAAATCGTCAAAAGCTTCAAAAGCTTCAAGATCCTTAAGAGCCTCTGATGCAGACTGATATCGCTGTTTGAAATCATCCAGTACCATTTTACTGAGAATTTTAACTAGGGTGTGGCTCACTTGAGAGCGTAGTTTACCGCCGTAGACATCGCTCCATTTGATCTCACCGTCAGCATCTCTTTCTAGATCACGGGGTGCGATACCAGTCAAGGCTTTAATCCCAAGCATGCCGACTGCATATATATCACTACTGTAGTGTGGACGCCCAAAATATTGTTCGCTTGGTGCGTAACCCTGAGTACCAATGCCAATGGTGAAAGGCGTTTGTTCTTGCTCATCAAACTGTTTGATGCTGACTTCTTTAACGGCGCCAAAATCAATCAATACCAGTTTTCCGTCTGAGTATCGCCGAATAATATTGCTGGGTTTAATATCCCGATGAATCACGTTATTTTCATGGACAAATGTTAATGTTTGCAATAAGTCCCTGACAATTTTGATCACGGCAATTTCGTTAATTGCTCTACCTGTTAGCAGTTCCTGACTTAGAGGATGACCAATTATCTGTTCTTGTACTAAATAAAATTCTTCATCTTCTTCAAAATACGCCAAAAGTTGAGGGATTTGTTTGTGCGTTCCCAATCTTTCGAGTGTTTGCGCCTCTGAATTAAATAAACGCCTAGCAAGTTGTAACCCTTCTGGTTTGGTGTTGGCTGGTTTTAGTTGTTTGACAACACATCGCGGATTACTAGGACGTTGAATATCTTCGGCAATGTAGGTTTCGCTGAATCCACCGGAACCGAGAACTTTAACAATTTTGTAGCGTCCAGCCAGTATTTTTCCTGATAAGGCTAAATCCCTTTGCTGGATTAAGTATTGTAAGTCATATTGTTGGCTGATAATCTCTTGAACAACGGGGGAAGTTTTATACTTCTGAAAAATATCTACTAATTGGCGTTTTCTGATGCTTTCCCTCATTACTGAGGTTCCTAAGTAGCAAAGTCCAGTCATCGCGATCGCAATCATTGGTACTGTAGTGGGAAAAATTAACTGGCCATAGACAAAAAACCCATAGCTAATTCCTACCCAAGCACCAGACAAGGCGAGGCTATACAGAAATCTATTAATACTACGCTGGCGTCTGCTAATCATCAAAGCTGTACCGCCAACTAGAATTAGCACAAACAAACCCTGCAATGGTGGACTGTTAATTCCTTGAGCGATTGCTTTACCTGTCATCAAAGTTGCGATCGCATTGGCGTGAATTTCCACGCCCGACATGGGTTGAGTGCTATTGCTACCGGCAACTTGATGATAATCATTGTTTAACTTATCTGTTGCACCAATCAGCACAATCTTGTCTTTGAAGAATTTTCCCTGCTGTAAATAGGTGTTCCAGTTTTCTGGGTCGAATACGTGCCAAAAAGGTATTTGCTCAAATGTACCCGCAGATCCCCAAAAATAAATGCGATCGCCTTTTGGTTGGGGATAATTTACTTGTGCTGCCCTCAGCGTGGCTTCACCAAAGGAGAGTCGCGTCTTGCTAAATAAATTATCTTCACCTAATAACTTGGGAAACTCACTCGCTAATCGATGAACTTTTCCATCCACTTCTAAGGGAAAATTAACTGAGCCAATAGACACTGACCCTGTGCGAAACATTTGTTGTGGATCTGTAAGTTGCGTAAAAGATCCTTGGTGCGTTTCAGAATTTTCGTAGATGGCTGCTAAGGTAACTTTACTGCCATATTTTTGCAATGCTGCCTGGAGTTGGCGATCGTCATTAGCTCCATAACTGCTTGCTGAGTCAAAAACAACATCTACAGCTACAGAGCGGGCACCTGCTTTGATTAATTTTGTGATTACCTGGGAGTATGCAGCACGTTGATAAGGAAAAGATTTCAGTGTTTCTAGGTAGGCATACTGTTTTGGATCTGTTTTATAGTACTGTTCGGGAACTGATATTGACTGATCATCTATTGCTAAAATTACAATGTCTTCTGGAGGCACAATTGGCCCACGCACTTGTATAAAGCCAGAAAACACCTGATTTTCGAGCAACTGAACCACTTCCCAACCAGAAGCACTCACCACTGCTGCCCCTATTACCCAAGCGCCAGCGAGGAGATGACCTAAGCGAACCATCCACCTGGACTGGCGAAGCGATGCTGTCGAAGTTACTTTTGTCGGTTTACTTGACAGTTTATTAGCAGCAGAGACATAGTTTTTAGTTAAGGTAGATGTAGGTTCTTCTGCCATATCGTGTTACTGATTGATTTAAGTCCAACACTTTTATTTATTCAGACGACGTTTTAGTGTAAGTACATTGAAATAAGAATTAAATGATAATTTTATACATTTGTAAAGTGCCTTCTATTCATCAACAAACTTTTATTGGCAGAGCTAGCCCCCAAAAGATTCCTACTCAAGCAGTAGCCAACTTATTCTTTTTCTGTTAAGTGAGTTATAACTAATGATTGTCTCACAGATCACAGCCGGATATACTCTGCCTGTGCATTTGGTAGTGGCGAGATTTTCCCCTAACTAACCAACAAGTATGCTCCTAACTGGTTGCTCTAGCAGAAGCTGTCCTAAATCCGTCTTCTGTTTCTGGTGCAATACTTTGTAATCGTCACAAAGCTTGTCCTGATACTGAAAGCTTTACTTATAGATAGACATTAACTTATATCTTACCTTAAGCCTATGCTATACCTCTTTAGGAGTAAACTTTAGTGTTATGCAGTGATGAATGCTGTTAGTGGGTCAATTTTATTGGTAGATTTTGATCATCGGGTGGCTCTTGTAGTGTCGGAGGTGAATTAAGGTTAGCACCCAGGATCTCAACTCCAATGTTGCATCCGTTTTTATGCCTTGAAAGAGGTAGGATAAAAGCTATAGATAAAGAGCTACTTTATAGATATTAGCAAACAAGGCATTTGAAAATTGCTATAATCTATTGTTCCATCTAAATTCATATATATTATTAGGTGTAAATTTGTATGGGTTCTCCAATGAATCGTCTGTCTATTTTTGTAGACGGAAACAATATGTTCTATGCTCAACAAAAAAATGGC
>JBGTMK010000154.1:0-3748 GCA_041743605.1 Nostoc sp. | reverse complement strand
GTCTCAATATGTTGTCGCTCACCCAGAGCGTTCCAATTATAAAACTATACCTTTAGAAAAGCTCGACTCATCACTCCAAGGTAGTGATCCTGCTACCCTTGCCCTGAATGCCTTTGAGGACATAGCATCAGTGGGAGGAACGCGAAAAGTAGAGGTAGCTTATCCGCAACGAAATCAGGCCTTAGTGACGATTACACAAATCAAACAGGGTGATGATTCAGTTGATACAGTTAAATATCGAGTTGAGATGACCACCTTTGGGCGATCGCTTTTTATCAGTTCACCCCCAATCTGGCAAATTGTTTGGGCTGGCTCCCAGAGAGAATGTTGGGCTGGAAGCCGCTCCCAAACAAAGTTAAATCACATCTGTGATTAGTCATTGGTCATTAGTCGTTGCTCACAAAACAAATGACAACGGACAAATGACAAATGACAAATTTAAATGTCGCCGCGAATTTCTTCTACAACGCCATCGCGCAGAACGATTTCGACCTGCATTTTGCTAATCAGGTTATCACCGGTTTCTACCCGGAAAAAGCCTTCCATTTGAAATTGGTTAACTTCCTGATCTTGCTGGAGAAACTGCACTTGCTGGAGGTTTTGCAGCAACTGATTTTTCTGCTCTAGAAATTCACTTTTCTTTTGATTGACTTGGAGTTGAATATTGTCAATTTGTTGGAGGGTCTGGGGGCCTGGTGGTTGCAGACTCTGCTTTTGAATTGCCGCGATCGCTCTTTGTCCTTCAACGTCTAGCTGTTGCAGTTGCTGATCAAGTTGATTGATCTGCGTTTGCAGCTGCTGTTGTACTTCCTCTTTCCAGAGGGGAGTCACAATGACTTTGACGTTGACGACGCGTTTCAGAAGCAAATTAGATTTGGAGACATCCATAAATATTTCACGTTCACTCTTTACAGTTAGCAGGTGGAATCATCAGGCAAAGATGCCGTCAATAATATCGCGATAGCGTTCCGTGACGACGTGTCGTCGAACTTTCAGTGTTTGTGTCATCAAACCATTTTCGATGGAAAACGGTTCCAGGATGAGTTTAAACGCTCCGATGCGGTCATCCGGTCGATAACCTGGACGATTTTGGATTTCCCGCTTCAATTCTTGGCGAAATAAATCCTGGATCATTCTACTCTCCAAGTCAATTTTTTGACTATCTGAGGAAGTCACCTGATCATTTTGGGTGTCCAGGATCAAATTCTGACTTACTGCCCATTTTTCTAGGGCTTCGACATTGGGGACAATTAAGGCTCCCAGGCTGCGCTGATCTTGGCCGATGAGCATAATTTGATCGATGTATGGCGATCGCAAACAGGCATCTTCAATCGGCTGTGGCTCGATGTTTTCCCCGTTAGTCAATACAATCGTATCCTTGGCTCTGCCAGTTAGCACTAAGTCGTCTTGTGGTGTCAGCCAACCCAAATCGCCGCTATCAAACCAACCTTCAGCGTCAATTGCTTTCGCTGTCGCTTGCGGATTTTGGTAATAGCCTTGCATAATCTGCGGCCCCTTCAACAATACCAAGCCTCGCTTTTCTACTGGCAAAGGCGCTTTTGTCTCAGGATCGACGATTTTAGCTTCTGTAGCCGGGAGTGGTAGCCCTGATGCGCCAATTAAATTTCGCCAAGGACGCCGCACATGGGTAACAGGAGAGGTTTCTGTCAAGCCATAGCCTTGCAAAATCTGCACACCAATAATTTCAAAGAAGTTATCTATGTGTCTGGGAAGGGCACCGCCGCCGCTAATCATCTGCTTAACTCGTCCTCCTGTGGCTTCCCGCACCTTGGCATAAACCAGTCGTTCTCCCAAGGCATGGAGGGGTAATAAAGCCGCTGCTTGTATCCTAGCTGCTAATCGTTCGATGCCTGAAGCATGAAGATTATTTAAATCTAGTCCCTGAGCAACTCGCCGCGCTCTAATATATTTTTCGCTCATGCCCAATAAAAATTTAATTAGGCGTTGCTTTTTGGCTGGTTGTTCGCGGAACTGCTTTTGCACTCCTTCATAAATCGATTCCCATAGGCGGGGTACACCGACCATGAAGTTGGGTTTAAATTGTCTCAAGTCTGCTTTTACGGAGCGTAAGTTGGTATAAACTTGTGTGCAACCTTGAGATAGTAGGTAATATTCAACAGTTCGTTCATAGCTGTGCCACGAAGGTAGGATACTGAGAACCATATCGCCCGCATTTGGCTGCAATACTGTACCAAAAGTTATCACTTGGTGCATCAAGTTACTATAAGACAGCATTACACCCTTGGGTCTACCCGTAGTGCCGGAGGTGTAAATTAGTGTTGCCAGAGCGTCACGATTTTGCTTGACTGGCACGAAATTATGATTTACCCCAATTTCGATCAACTGAGAAAAGTTCAGTACCTTTAGGGTTTCGCCTGTAGGTGGTGTTTCATCGGAAAGTAAGATTACCACTTGAATTGGTAAATCGTTGAGGCGGTCTTGTAGTTTTTTAAGTGTTTTTAAATCCTCAACTACGATCGCTGTACTGCCGCTATTGGCAATGATAAACAGCAGTTCTTCCTTTTCCGCTTGGGAGCTACGCACTGCATCAACTCCGCCAGCGGTCATTATGCCTTGATCGGCAATAAACCAGCGAGGACTGTTGTCAGCAATTAGGGAAATGCGATCGCCTACTTTTATTCCCAAGGACTGCAACCCAGCAGCAAATAGTTGCATTTGCTCTGCTAGCTGGGTATAAGTAATCGTTACTTCTGGTTTAGCGTGAGGGTTGTGAAGGGCGACAATATTACCAAATTGTTGAGCTGCCAAAGGCCAAATTTCTGGCAGAGATTCCACATTTGTGTAATCTACCACCCGCTTTAGAGCTTGGCGTTCTCGTTCACTAATGTTAGATAAAAAAGAAGACGCGGTTTGGGTTTTTGACATAACACCTTACCTAAGTATCGTAAACTAATTATTTTCCAGCTTATTTTGTTATTAAGCTACAATATCGATCCTTATTATCCACATTCCCTTTTGTGTATGATAATTTCAGGAATTCCACGTTTATATTTACAAAAATTTATGGTAAAGTTAATTTACATAGAGTGAAAGCAATGGATTGCGTTTGCATCTAAGAACAGCGATGTCTACGACGGGCTACGCCTACGCCTATTTTTCACAGGAGATGATTACCTATGAATTTTATAGACACAATACTGCTAACGCTGCTGAATATTGCTGCTTGCATAGCATTACCTAAAATTTTAGCTATCCTTTTGGCTGATAAAACCAAACTTACCGAAGCGTTACAGAATGGTTCCAAATTACAAATAGCCAAAATTGAACTTACCAGTTTTCCTTATTGCACAACTTACCCAGTAACAGGTAGCCAATTTTGTAAATTCAGTCCTGATTTCTGTGCTAAGTGTTCTCCTAATTGATGGACTGTTTGCCAGTCAAAATTACTCAGTACTTCGACGACGAACTATTAAATTAACTCTTTCTAGTTTTGTCATATATCTTTATTGTTCGTAGTTAGCGCTTTAGCAAAGACAGCGCTAACTACGAACTTAGTAAATGAAAATTGACAAACCACTACGATAAAATTTAATTAAATTTACATTGCGTAACATAGTTTAATTTCTTTTTGCATACTTACTTGTAGCCAAGTAATTTTCTGGCTGAGTCAGTATAATTACTAATTGAAGTAAAGCTACAGATATAACTAATATAACAATTGACATAACAATTGTTAAATCTATTGCATGACAGTCAAGCAGCTTGT
>JBGTMK010000153.1:0-12823 GCA_041743605.1 Nostoc sp. | reverse complement strand
AAAGTCATCTTCAGATGACTAGATATCCCCAAAAATATTCAGTCTACTTCAGTAGACTTTAGCTATGAGCCAGAGAATTCATTCTCTGGCGGGTTATGAAGCCCGCAGCGAAGCTATTTCTAGCTTAAGTTGACACCAATGTTCATGAATTGCCCCTACCGTAAAATCAAGGTTTGGGCTATTTTTTGCGTAAGTTCTGTTGTATAGCCGTAGCCACATAGGTTAGGACATTTTGAAAACCCCAAGGCTAGGAATAGTAATACTTTTACCTCCTGCCTTCTGCCTCCTGCTATAGTCCAAATTCCCAATGCCCCAATCCAATTTTAAACTTAACAAAATCTTAATTTCTGCTTGATCCTAGTTTGATAGGTTGCTTGTGTTTGGTTGAGCAGCAATTGGGAGACAAGTCAAATATAGTAATTATTAATTCATAATTCATAATTATTAGACAAGTTAGAATTTGCTCTTTATATCTTTATATAAGAAGCAGCCACATTTTGTTTGGTGTCTAAATCTCCACGCAAAACCCAATTACGAATTACGAATTACGAATTACGAATTATTTAAAGCTGACCCTCCTGAAGTTTGCCAACTGTATTTACATCTGGGTAGGGGTGAATATGGAACTTATGGATGGCACGCACCTGTTAGCAAATCGGTGCAGACGGCGGAATTTTTTGTTGGGTGCAGGATTCTTAACGGGGTTAACAATCGCTAGCCAATGGCATCCAGTATCAGCTAACTCAAGGTTTTCTGGCTATCCATTCAGTCTTGGTGTTGCCTCTGGCGACCCTTTACCGGATGGTGTTGTTATTTGGACACGACTGGCTCCAAATCCACTTTCTGGAGGTGGAATGCCACTCGTAAATGTTCCAGTGCGGTGGCAAGTTGCCCTTGATGAAAACATGAGACAGGTGGTGCGTCGAGGAACAGTGCTGGCGACACCAGAATTAGCACACTCAGTTCACGTTGATGTCCGTGGACTAGACCCTGACCGTTGGTACTGGTATCAATTTCAAGCTGGTAGAGAAGCTAGCCCCGTTGGGCGGACTCGCACAGCACCAGCATTTTATGGCTCTATCCAACAACTGAACTTTGCTTTTGTCTCCTGTCAAGACTGGCAAAATGGCTACTATACGGCTTATCGGCATTTGGCTGATGAAAACCTCGACCTTGTGGTTCATCTCGGTGACTACATTTACGAATATGGGCCACAATCTGGTGGGCCTCGCCAGCATAATAGTCCAGAAATTGTAACTCTTTCCGACTACCGCGATCGCCACGCCCTGTACAAAACTGACTCGAATCTCCAAGCTGCTCATGCGGCTTTTCCTTGGATTGTCACTTGGGATGATCATGAAGTTGACAATAACTACGCCAACTTAATTCCCGAAGATAACCAAACCCAAGAGGCTTTTAGGAAGCGCCGAGCCAATGCGTATCAGGCTTACTACGAACATATGCCTTTACGTCGGTCTTCATTGCCCAATGGCCCAGATATGCTGCTTTATCGGCGGTTTACCTACGGTAATTTAGCTGAGTTTAATGTACTAGACACCAGGCAGTACCGCAGTGACCAGCCTTGTGATGATGGACTCAAGCCTCGCTGCCCCGAAGCTTTTGATCCAAATGCTACCATGACTGGCTCAGAACAAGAGCAGTGGCTACAAAAAGGGTTAGACCAATCGCGATCGCGCTGGAATGTGATTGCTCAACAGACCATGCTAGCCGAGTACAATTTCAATAGTAATCCCGGTTTAGGTGTCTTCAATGTGGATCAGTGGGACGGTTACGTAGCTGCACGTAATCGGCTCTTGAGTTTTCTAAACCAGCGCCAACCCTCTAATCCAGTGGTGATTACCGGAGACATCCATTCTAGTTGGGTACACGACCTAAAGCTTGACTTTAATAACCCAAACTCACCGACACTAGGCACTGAGTTCGTAGGAACCTCAATTTCCTCTGACTTTCCTGCCCAATTTATTGCTCCAGTTCAAGCTTCCCTAGCTAACAATCCCCATACTAAGTTCTTTGACGGTGCTTTCCGGGGATACGTCCGCTGTAACCTTACCTCACAACGCTGGCAAAGTGACTACCGCGTGGTATCGAGCATTGTTGACTTGAATGCTTCTATTAAAACCCTAGCTTCCTTTGTAGTCCAAAACGGACAACCAGGGGCACATTTAAGTTAGGGAACTCCACCAAATAAATTATCCAATCTTATGGGATGGGCTGAAAACCCATTTTTGATTCTGACCGGAGGCGGAGCGTCTCCGGCTCCGCTCCTGAATTCTTTTTCAACCATGACTTTTGACTTTTGACTTTTGACTTTTGACTTCCCCGTTCGCGTAGCGTCTCGCAGAGAAGGGGCTGGTATCATGTCCGCTTAATCACTTATGATATGTCATTGCGAGTGAAACGTTCGCGCAGAGTCTCGTAGAGAAGCAATCACAGAATCATTGCGATTACTTCACTCCCCTATTACTGCGTACCCCCTGCGGGAACGCTAAGAGCGAACGTAATGACAAGTATTTAGTCGGACATGATATGACTCATTATCGAGGTTCAGCCTGAGTTGAGACTGTTAAAACTTGCGGTGGTGTAGCATCCGGCGGATAGAGAAAGTCTACTTCTACCAAAGAGCGATCGCCTGGTTTCATATTTAATAAAACTAACGGTTCCCCTGGTTGACCTCTTTTTTGCACTAAATGCACAAACTGAGTTTGTGGTTGATTTTGGTCATTTCTGTAACGTACCCGCACTGTCCCTCGGAAGAATACTTGACGGGCTGGTGTACTAAAAAAGCGTAACCCTGGTTTGACTAACTGATCCTCCTTGATTGGTGTTTGTATGGATACACTCACAGTTTGACGATTTTGAGTATTGTTGTATAGCGGCAACTTGAGATTATATTGAATTCCATAGTTGCCATGAGCGCGATATGCGGTGTCAGGATAGCGCGCCAGCATAGTAGCACTTTGAATTTGACCAGTTCCTAATGTGCCGCCATCCAGGCTACTTAGAGCGTAAGAAAACGCTTGACCAGCCTGGGGAATAGTTAGATAGCTGGCTTTAGGATTATCTACTAATAAGGCTCTCCATCGTGAACCAGCAGCCACTCCAGCAACACGCCCATAAATTCTTGGCTTGCCAGTTTCTTCTAAAGGAGTGGGGATTTTATCGCGTGGCCCAGACACATCACTATTATTGAGTAAATTTTGCCACTCTTCTAAAGTAGGCGATCGCTCACTGCCATCAGGATTCTCCCGTGCAAACATGGCTAGGCTAGCTGCATAGACAGTGCCATTACTTTGCAATCGCATGAATGTAGACCGACCATTTAAGGGAGGTGTCAATCCCTGCACAGGAATTGGTAAATTTAGTAACATTTGACTTTGCCCAGATGGAATCTCAATTTGGGCAGGAAAAATCTCTTGTCGCCTTCCCCTAAGTACATCAGACATAACGCGATCGCCTGGCCCGGCAAAAATTTTACCTAAAAGATTTTGGCTAAAGGATGGTAATTGAATAAATGGTGCATCTGGTTGACTCAAATAACTCGCCGCTTGCCAAATATTTACCTTCACCGGTTCCGAACTAGGGTTATGCAAAATTATCCCTAGATAGAGCGATCGCAAATTCTCTGCTGGTTCAGCTTTAGCAACATGGTGGGCAAAAATATCAAATCGTCCTCGAAACGGAAAATTCAGATGGGCTGTTGGTACTTTTTTGCCATCTGGTGGAAAAGTCGAGAGTAAAATTCCTTCTTTCAAAACCAATTCTGGACTATTGCTATTAAAGGTTGGTACTGTATCCAATTGACCTGTTAAAGGACGTACTTCTTGTGGTTGCACGACTTCTTCAGGTGGTGGTGTAGCAGGAGTTGATTGGGCAACTGGGAAAATTAGTAACAATGGCAACATATACTTAGATATTTCTTTCACCATACAGACATTAACAACTTGATGAAAGTGCCAGATTGTTAATAATTAATACGAAATCGGCAATAATACCCATCAGATTTTCTTGATTGAGAACCGGAACGTGAACAAAAATACAACGTGTCGTAAGTTGATTTCGGCTTAAGTATTCCAACACTGAATAGTAAAGACCCTCACAGACAAATTTCCCACAGTCGTGGCTAATCTGAATTTTTGCTGCTGCCGCCACTAATTTTTCTAAATCAACTTCTGTCTGTAAAATACTTTCTCCACAGCTAGCAACTGCTTCCACACTTAATTGTGTGCGGCTTGCAGCCATGCCACAACAGATGATGTAATCAGGTTGGATTGCCTTGATTTTTTCCATTACCTGAGTGCTGGCAAGTTGCACATCTACGGGTAACTGGCGTAAAAAAGTTAAGTGATGTGGGAGCAACTCAAGTTTGCTAA
The DNA here is from genome assembly GCA_041743605.1 of Nostoc sp. Lineage (GTDB taxonomy): Bacteria > Cyanobacteriota > Cyanobacteriia > Cyanobacteriales > Nostocaceae > Nostoc. Next base: position 8,432 of record JBGTMK010000153.1, on the reverse strand, counting down.
CTTCAAGTAATAAATCATCAGAAGAATTTGACTGTTGATCTTTTAGCCAAGTGTCAAAAGAAGTTAATAGAATTCTTTTCTTCATAACAAATATTATTTAGAATAGAAAAACCCTCCATAATAAATTTACAAGGAGCAGGTAAATGCCAGTAATTGCGGTCGTAGATTACGAGATGGGAAATTTGCACTCAGTCTGCAAAGGCTTGGAAAAAGCTGGGGCAACTCCTAAAGTTACTTATTCTTCAAAGGAATTAGAGCAGGCAGATGCTATAGTCCTACCGGGAGTGGGAGCATTTGATCCAGCAGTGCAACACCTGCGATCGCGTGGTTTAGAACAACCGATTAAAGAAGCGATCGCATCTGGTAAACCTTTTTTGGGAATTTGTTTAGGATTGCAAATTCTCTTTGAATCAAGTGCCGAAGGTACTCAACCAGGATTGGGAATTATCAAAGGAAAAGTACGGCGGTTTCGTCCAGAACCTGACATCACTATTCCTCACATGGGTTGGAATCAATTGGAAGTGACTCAACCAAAAAGTATTTTGTGGGAGCATTTACCATCAGATCCTTGGGTGTATTTTGTCCATTCCTACTATGTTGACCCAATAGACCCGCTAATCCGTGCAGCAACCATCACTCACGGTACTCAAACCATCACAGCTGCGATCGCCCATGAAAACCTGATGGCAGTCCAATTTCACCCCGAAAAATCCTCTAATATCGGATTGCAAATCCTGTCTAATTTCGTTGCTCAAGTCCGCGAAAAAATTCCTGCCTAATATTCTTTTTGTCATTTGTTCTTTGTCTTTTGTCTAAAACTAATGACCAATGACTAATGACTAATGACCAATGACTAATAACCAATGAGCCTGAGAATTTACGGTAATCGTCAGCTAAAAACTTTACCAGGAAAAGAAACTAGACCCACTAGTGCGCGGGTAAGACAGGCAGTCTTTAATATTTGGCAAGGAGAAATTGCAGGTTGTCGCTGGCTAGATTTGTGCGCCGGTACTGGTTCAATGGGCGCAGAGGCTTTGTGTAGAGGAGCCAGCCTAGTAGTGGGAATTGAACAATCAAGCCGAGCCTGTGCCACTATCCAACAAAATTGGCAGCAGGTAGCTAATGCCGAGCAGGAATTTCGGGTATCACGGGGAGATATTACCCAGCAGTTAAAGACTTTATCAGGCAAGCAATTTGACAGAATCTACTTTGATCCACCTTATGCCAGTGGATTGTACCAGCCAGTATTAGAAGCGATCGCTCACCATCAAATTTTAACTCCTAACGGTGAAATCGCAGTTGAACACACCTCACAAGGTTGGGCACCGCCAGAGATTCCCCTTTGGGAAATTTGCCGCCAGAAAGTTTACGGCAACACATCACTTACTTTCTACAAAATTGTGGAATGAGACGGAGAGGGAAAATATCAGAGAGCAAGGGGAGATGAGGCAGCAGAGGAAGCAAGTAAACAATTATTATTCCCCCTCGTCTTCCTCAGCCTTATCATCTCCCTTACTCAAAACTCAGCACGGGCTAAACGCCCCGCTTCCGCTAACAAAACTCAGCACTCCCTCATCCCCCCAACTGATTGGGGCGCTTATATTGCTTATATGCAGCGTAAAAAAGTCCGGCGAGAGTGACGAAAACTAGACCAAGGACAATACCTGATAGCAGGGGTTCAACCACTGTAAATCTCCTCTTTGTAATTATTAAATATTCGTTCCTGTTTTTGATTTTACCAAATTTCGTATGAATCCTGCGCCCTACAGCCTTTTGGAGGGTGACTGCCTACAAGAAAATAGTCTTCTGTGCTTGCAGACACAATCAAGAACTTTTAAGCTATGTGTAGGAAATGAAAACTTTTCGGCACACCTAGACTTTCACCGCAAACCTTTTGGATAACCAGATTACCAAACCTGAAATTTTGATTCAGCGGATCGTTTTATTGACGCTGGCCATACTGCTAGCAGTCCCTTTGGGCTTTTTTGGTGTTCAGTTGGTTCAAGCCTCCGATCCTTATGTCAAGAGTGTTCTATCCTTAACAGGAAACCCAATTCAAGGACACGCGATCTTTCAAATTAACTGTGCTGGTTGTCATGGCTTAGAAGCAGATGGGCGAGTGGGGCCCAGTTTACAAGCTGTTTCAAGGCACAAGTCTCGGTATGGGCTGATTCACCAAGTAATCAGTGGCGAAACACCGCCAATGCCGAAATTCCAACCTAGTGCCCAAGAAATGGCGGATCTTTTGAACTATTTAGAGTCTTTGTAGACCTAAGAATTTTTGGTTGTAAGGATACATCAATCCCTCATGTGAAAAGGCAGCATTAGGATGTGCTGCTTTTTAAGCCTCTGAAACTGTTAACAGACCTCTAGATGCTCGATAGCGACTTAGGAGCGTCGCCCTTGGCACATCATGCCACTTGCTCTACTTGAGTCAATTCCAAACGCTCTGGTGCGAGATGCTGTGCGTAGCTTGCTCCCTCCTAGGAGTACACAGTTATCTCAAAGCACCATAGTTCAGTCTGATAACTTTGTTTTCTAAGTTGTAGTGGAGAGAACTGTCATTAGTCTTTTGTCCTTGTCTTCACATCTGGTTGTATTTGCGTAGAATCTTTGATAAAAACTCATATAACCTGTATATTTTTAAGTATGTTAACAAGTAACTATTTAATTATTGGGAAGTAAAGTTAGCATACCGAACTCGGTAAAATTAAGGCAAAAGCTCCTAAAAAATGGTCTAAGGTATAGCTTCTTGAACAGACTAGATATTCTTGAGATGCCCGAAAGCTAATGACTGAAGTGATCCAAATCGGTAATCGTACAATCACAGCGAGTGAACTGATTTCCTTACTGGCAAGTTACCAAATGCTGCCACAGTTGCAGCGGGAATTGATCATTGATGAGGCGATAGAGCAAAACTCAAGCTCGGACAAGGTAGCAATAGAGTGTACACCTGAAGAAGTAGCCCAAGCTAAACAGCAGTTTTACGCTGAAAAACAGTTTAAAAATGAAGAAGACATCCAGGCTTGGATGGCATATCAAGGGCTGACTCCCGAACAACTAGAAGTTATTACCACTCGTAAGCTAAAAATTGAAAAATTCAAGCAAGCCACTTGGAGTAATAAACTGGAATCTTACTTTTTTCAGTCCAAAGCAAAACTGGACAAAGTAATTTATTCTCTACTGCGAACTCAGGATGTGGGAATTGCCCAAGAACTCTACTTCCGAATTCAGGCAAAAGAAAACTCTTTTGCTGACTTGGCGCGGGAATACTCGCTCGGGCCAGAAGCCCAAACTGGCGGCTTGGTAGGCCCGATTGAACTGAATGCACTACATCCGGTAATGGTGCAAATGCTCTCTAGCAGTCAACCAGGTCAAATATTGCCCCCTACCCGCATCGCTGAATGGTTTGTGATTTTGCGGTTGGAAAAATTTATTCCATCACAACTGGATGAATTTATGAAAGTGCGCTTGCTGAATGAACTTTTTGAAACTTGGCTACAAGAACAGCAAAAGCAAATTATGTCTGGATCACAAGGAGAGGGCAAAAAACCTTTAACCTAAGCAGGGGAGGTGACTCTCATGCTTGCCTTAAAAACTGAAGTAGCGATCGCTCTGTTAGTTTTTTAGACTGGACGTGCGATCGCTTTTGATGTTGTTCATATTGTAGGATTAACTCATCCCCTATTGTTAACGAGGGCTGGGTAAATTTGGAAACTGAGCGACGAAACAACTATTTTGTCAGCTGTGTGGCTTCTACATTTACTTGAGAGACTTATTCAGCAAGCCCTAATTAAATGAATAATGAGCCTGATGAGAAAACTCCTAAGTGCTAGTAACCATATAATCTGGTATTGACGACTTTCTACCCCGTCTTTCGTCTCACAGTAAAGCTGTTCTAACTCAGCAATATCTAAATGCGTGGCTATACTGATTCTTTTCGGCGTACTTCATCGTTTTCATCGCTGCTTTTATCATAAGTAATTATCCAAACATGATATTAGACATGAGATATGGGGCATTGGTTATTCACAAATGACTAATGACAATTAAATATTTCGTTACAATCGGTGTGTGCATTAGGCATTCAAGAGTTATCAGCCATGAAATTGATTTCCGATCCACCGATTCCTGTCAAAATTCAAAAGATGAAGGAACGGGTGCGGTGGATGCATCCAAGTTTTGTGCAACGGGGAATTGACCAAACCAGTATAGTTATTGACGATCACAGGCAGGATAATCCAGAATTTTCCTTTATGGTTATCGGTGATTCCGGGACTAAATCCCATTCTCGACACCACCCTCAACGGAAAGTTGCCGAACTAATGCTTCCTCACCGCGATGATTGCAGTTTTGTGTTGCACACAGGCGATGTAATCTATGTGGTAGGTTCTCAAGAATATTATTCAACAAACTTTATTGAGCCTTACCGAGAATTTCTTGTAGATGGCGACAACCCAAAAAGCATTCCTTATGACCGCATGGTGTTTAATATGCCGTTCTTGCCAGTACTCGGTAATCATGATTACTACGATGTGCCGTTGATGTACCGTCTATTTACTGGCACAACATCGTCACTGCGTCGTGTGTTCCGCTACAAAGATATCGAGATTGGTTGGCATGGATCATATCAAGGTAATGCTTATGCGCGAGCATTTATGGACTACACCCAGGCGATCGCTTCCCCACAAGAGTTAGAACGTCATTTAGATTGCCACTACACTGCTAAGACTGACACAGGACGCTGTTTGCGTTATCAACCTGGACAGTTTACCCGCTTACCCAATCGCTATTACACCTTTCGTTACGGCGGGATAGACTTTTTCGCACTGGACTCTAACACCTTTAATACACCATCACCCTTACCTGCAACTCAAGAAGGGGAAATTTACCGCCGAGAATTGCAAAAGCGTCGCCATGAAATCGATCAAGAAGAATTGCAGATTTTGAAAATGTGCGATGCCTACGGCGGCAAGCTACGCCTCAACCCAGATAAACCAAGCGAAGCGGAACAACTTGATGACCTTAGCGCCAAATTAGACCAAATCAACGAGATCAAAATCGACATTGAAAAACAACTAGCATCTCATAAAATGTCTGCCATCGACTTTGAACAACTTGAATGGTTGCGAAGCAGGTTAATCGAATCTTGGAACACTTCCGAAGTGCGCGGACGTGTAATCTTTTTCCACCATCCTCCCTACGTCACCGAGGCTACCAAGTGGAATCAGGCACAAACCTTGGCGGTTCGCCATCGCTTACGCTGGGTGTTTGAACAAGTAGCACAAACTCTTGGTTCTCTAATTAAAGAACGTCCCATAGTGGATTTGATTTTAAATGGACACGCTCACTGTTTGGAGCATCTTTGCACAACTGATACCGGATTTGCTGACTCCCACATCAACTGCATTATCTCTGGTGGTAGTGGTCATCGTCCCCGTTATCAACGCCGAGGAGGAACTGAATTGATGGAGACTTTTGCTGAGATTGCAGGTAAACCCACTCGGAAAGTTGCAGATTCAATGCTTTTTGTGGGTCGTCATGACTACAATTTCCAGAACCGACTGCCTTACTCATGTGTGCGGATTGATGTTCTAGATGGTTGCCCGCCCAAGTTTATCATCAGACCGCTGATTACTGAACGGGTTAAAGAGAAGTGGCATAATAGCGAACTTGAACCTTTTGTGATTTGAACGGTTGCGATGCCTACGGCGGTAATTGCATTGCAACTTTACCATTCAGTAATTCATCTGTCTCATCTCCCCTAAATCCTTTCTCCTCACTCCCTTTTAGCAAATGCACCTTTGCATCTGGGTAAAAGCTAGGTATATCCTAATCTTGAATAGAGTTTTGATAATTTCAGATTATGGCAGGACACAGTAAATGGGCAAATATCAAGCGCCAGAAAGCCGTAGTAGATGCAAAAAAGGGAAAAACCTTCACTCAGTTATCTAGAGCGATTATCGTTGCGGCTAGAAGCGGCGTCCCAGATCCGGCGTTGAATTTTCAACTTCGGACGGCAATTGATAAGGCAAAAGCAGCGAGTATCCCTAATGATAATATTGAACGAGCGATCGCTAAAGGTGCAGGCAATTTTGGTGGCGATAGTGCTACCTTTGAAGCGATTCGCTATGAAGGCTACGGCCCTGGTGGTGTAGCAATTTTAATCGAAGCCCTCACAGATAATCGCAATCGCACTGCTGCTGACTTGCGTGTAGCTTTTAGTAAAAATGGTGGCAATCTTGGTGAAACAGGTTGTGTTAGCTGGATGTTTGACCAAAAAGGCGTTTGTGCGGTGCAGGGTGTAGTTAACGAAGAACAGCTTTTAGAAGCATCCCTCGAAGGCGATGCTGAGTTTTATGAAATGAATGAAGATGAGATGGCTGAGGTATTTACTGACATTGCAAATTTAGAAACCCTTAGCCAGACACTCAAAGATCAAGGCATTAAGGTAACTGATGCCGAATTGCGCTGGATTCCCAGTAATAGTATAGAAGTTACTGATCCCGATCAGGCGCGATCGCTTTTCAAGTTAATTGACACTCTAGAAGGCTTGGATGACGTGCAAAATGTCACAGCTAACTTTGAAATAGCAGAAGAATTAATGGAACTCAGCATTTCTTAATCAAAAGCTTGGAGAATGAACCCATCAAACCCCTGACTCGAAGATCAATAACAGAATTCAAAATATTAGTTTTAGCAACAGGGGTTGTACCAATACGGTTCGTATAAGGTTTTTTGATGATCTTTCATCAGGGCACTCTAGCTAGAAAGTGATAGGCATACTCAAAATTATTTAGAGTCAAAGTTTTCCACACAAAAGGCTCAAGCAGAAATGCTTGAGCCTTTTCCAAATTCGATGAAGTTACTTTTGTCTATTAACCTTAGTAGCGGTTACGGTTGTAGCCGCCGCCACCACCGCCACGATTACCACCACCGAAGGAACCACCACCACCTCTGTCTTCTCTGGGCTTGGCTTTATTTACTTTGAGGTCACGACCAAGCCACTCAGCACCATCAAGAGCTTCAATCGCTTTCGTTTCTTCATCTTCTGAACTCATTTCCACGAAAGCAAAGCCACGTAAACGACCTGTTTCACGGTCAGTAGGTAGTTGAACACGCTTTACTGCACCATATTCTGCAAATACAGCACTTAGCGCATCTTGTGTAACATCATAGGAGAGGTTACCAACGTAAATTGACATTAAATGTCTCCAAAATCATAAGTTTGTAGAGATTTAGATTTCGGAGAGAAGTCTGTAATACCAAAAGGAAAAAGCCTGTCAATACTAAAAACAAACACTGTCGCCGAATTAATTCTCATTTCACTTTCCATGATGACATAGCAACTTACTTTCTGGGGAAAAGTTTTGAAAAACTGTTATAAAAAGTTATATAAAGTTGCTGCCAGTTCCCAAACCTGTGAAACTATAGCGAACCGCACCGACGAGAGAAACTAACTATCCACTCTCTTTTCTAAATATTGACCAATCATCAACTGCTCACCAGCACGGGAGATAATGGTTTGTCTGGTGCGGTATTTACTGCCAATTAGCTTTAACTCTTCTTCAAACACTGAACCGTTGTACTCAGTTCGCAAACACAATGTTTTCGGGTTGGAGAAATAATACTGGGCGGTGACTGGTTTAGATATGGCAAAGCCGCGATCGCGATACAAAATGTTTCCCACAACCCCAAATATCGTCGAACCTTGCGACTCTTTCCTTGCTTTCAGCACATCCGTACTTTCCCATGTAACTGCTGCACCACAGATCAAACTTCCTGTGTCACGCAAATCGTGCATCTGAGTTAGCTTTTGCAATTCATCACAGCCCTGCTCAAGAAAATGGATCGTAACTATACTTTCCATTTCCTTGGTTTCTCCTTCAGGTAGCGTGTAGTAGCGCCGTTGCGATCGCCAATTACCCGCTGATTCCTGGAAAAATTCGGAAATCTGGGATTCATCAGCAGTTTGTGCAATTTTTAACAGAGATGTCACGTCTTACCTTCCTCACCTAATCCAAATATATTTCTGGCAAAAGTTAATTCTTGCTGTTGTTGCCATAACACTTGTTGCCCCGTTTCTTGCCATCTTACGCAAGGGGGTAAGAAAAAATAGTGTTTGCCATTACATTATAGACATAAAAAGCAATAAAACTTTAAGATTTTTAACAAATCTAGTAAATACGGCAAATACTTGAGTATTTAGTAGTTTTCAGCGAATATGTAAAAACAAGGGTAATCATGTAACACTGTCTACGGCATTAAAATATGAGAATTTTTGGCTCATATCTTTAGAAAAAGCCAAATTTAACCTATGGGTAGATTCCAGAAAAATGACAAATATTTATACTAAGTTTATAATTTGTTAACTGCAAGAAGATTATCTACCTCTGCGTCAGAAGTAGAGCGGTGAGAGTTTTGGAGTTTTG
>JBGTMK010000152.1:0-3484 GCA_041743605.1 Nostoc sp. | reverse complement strand
GTTAAACAGTGTAAAATTAGTACGTTTTGTAGCTAAATAAATGCTGTTATTAAAATCAAATAACTTTTGTTTTACTACAACAAATATCAATAAACCAATTACCTAAATTTGGGAAAACTTCATGAGTAGAATCGGTTAGCCTGTCAATCTGTTTTTCAATTTGAGCCATAGCTTTTTTTGTAAGCTTTACCCCATTCTCATAAGTTTCGTGTACTAGCTTAACTACTGGATGAAAACCTTTACATTTCATAGTACTAGGGGTAGAACTGGCGAAGCTGTCATGAAGTGCAAACTAAACCGTTTAGTTTAAAAACTGTCGGTGGAAGGATAAGATTGCCGTTAAATTATCGATTGCATGAAATACAGTCAGGCGATCGCCGGAGTAAAAAGGTAATAGTTATGCTTAATAGAGAAGATATAACTCTAGTTGCATGTTTTATGCAGCAGTCTCAATAGGCAAACGTTCATTCATATCCAGCTTGAAAGTACCGTAAGGATTAATATGTAACCAAATCAAAGGTGAAAGTGCCCGCAAGTCAAGTTTAGTCATTAATTTCATCCATTCGGGTTGTGACAAGACCTGCTGAATCATTAATGTATTAATATACACCAATGATATTTGGAGCAGATGTAAGGATAAAATAGCTAACTCCTGATCTTCTAAGCGATTAGTCGCTACTTCTCCACCCTTGCCATAAAAAATAAAACTGTTAGCACTATTCCAATTTTCAACTACATTTAATCCTTCGTTAATTTCTCGACGCAGTTCGACTGAATGCAGATATTGACAGAGAAAAATGGTCTTGACAGCTTTCCCCAACTCACATAGTGCTTGATAAGTAGGGTGCAATAAATTCCCCCTAGTAAAACGCTTTAAAATAGCATCTGTTTCTGCCATTCCTAAGCGAAGTGCAGTGGCATACTTAATCATTTGGTCATATTGCTGACGAATTAAGTCCCAGTTGATTGTGCGAGTTAAGACAGGTTGTAAATTGGGATAATCACTGGCACTTCCATTGATTGGTAAATATAATTTTTGAACATTAATGCGTTTAATACGTGGCATCAGTTGAAAACCTAACAAATGGCAGAAAGCAAAAGCTACCTCACTTTGTCCATGACTATCCACAAAATTCTTCTCAACCTTCATCTGGGTACAATGGCGTAGTAAACCTTCAATCATGGCTGCCACTTCACTACTTGAACAGGTTTTTAACTGCGAGTAGATGCAGACAGAATTTTTTTCAACGTGCCAGTAAATCATCACACCGCGACCACCATAACGAATGTGCTTGAATAATTAACTCTACTAAGTTATCTATTATTTCTTGGCTTCTTACAAGAGCGAAAATAGCAACTAATGTATACCGAATTGGTTCTGGATGACGGCGTAAGTCTTTCGGATATTCAACAACTACACGTTGTTTATATTTTTGTAAAATTTTTGTTGGTATGGTGGTAAATAAATCAGGAGGTAAATCTAATTGACGCAGAATTGATAATTTTTCAATTGATTTTTGAAAACTTTCTACACCAATCCTTCCGGGGTCTAATTTTAATTCATTCCAAATCGATAACTCTGAGGAGTCAACATCTAACTGAGTTACTTCTTTATCAGATTGATTTTCAAGGGGATGAGGTTTGAATAAATTATCTATCTGTTCTTTAGTTCGGCTAGACAACTGTGCAACAGTTTTTTGAAAAAAGTTCTCCTCAAAACTATGAAGAGCAGAGCGAGTAATACGTTCTAAGCGATTGAGTGTTGGCGGCTCAATTTTTAATTCTCGTAAACGCTCAAAAGCTGCACTTTCAAGTTGTTCAAATTTTAATTCATAAATCAACGCTTGTTCTGTTAACCAATTAACTAATTCTTCAGCATCATTGATAGTAGCTTCTCGAAATCCAAAAAGTTCTCTAATTTTCTTGCGGTAATATTTTACTGACCGTCCTTGCCAATTACAGTCTTGGTAAACACTAGGAGTAATACTGAGTTGTTGTGTCACGTAGTTAACAACTACAGCCGGAATTTCATGGTCTGATTCGGGAAATTTTGCTTCCATCTGGAAAAACTTGAGTAATAAAGCAAAAATCAAACGATTTTGAGGATTTTTGTGCGCTAATAGCTCTAATTCCTTTGGTAACAGCGTCCAGTACTCTAGTAGTTCTTCTGGTTGCCAGTTTCGTTTCATCATCCCTCACTTTCTTAGTACAGAGTAGATACTCTACTCTGTACTGCAACAATTAACTCTAGTCAATATATGTATTAGTAAATTTATTACTCAGAAATATTCCTTAACTTTTATATACTTTTTGTAAATTCTCTAAAGCAGACTTTGCTACTATTTCTGCTCTCGCACTAGTTACTTTTTGGTAGCGAAGAGTTGTTTGAATGTTTTCAGAGTCCACTCCTGCCTACCTCTCGCCATAAAGCTTACCTTTCTGGATCTGCCCAGACCATGCACATCCAGAAATTGTAGAACTTTTTTATTTATTGTTGGACTTTATTATTTATTGTTGAACTTTTTTATTCTTCTACAGTAATCTAAAGCATAATGTGAGCAAGATTGATTTAGGTGCAGAACTCCTAGTTGCTGCCGAAAAAGCTGGAGAAAAAATAGCAGTTGAAATTAAAAATTTTGTCAGTGCATCGAAAATTTCAGAATTTCATACAGCACTAGGACAGTTTATTAATTATCGGACTGCATTACGTGCAGAAGACCCTTCGAGAAATTTATATTTAGCTATCCCATTGGTAACTTATAATGATTTCTTTAACTTGCCTTTTATTCAAACTGTAGTCAACGAAAACAAACTGAAATTGATTATTTATAACGTTGAAACTGAGGAAATAGAGCAATGGATAAGTTAAATGAATACCGGACAAAAGTTAGGCAACTGTTAACTAAATATCTTCAGTACAAGCCTAGTTACGGAGATGTAGAAGTCGAACAGATTTTTGATACAGAACATGACCATTATCAAATTATTAGTGTTGGATGGAATAATCAAAAGCGGATTTATGGGCCAATAATGCATTTAGACATCAAAAACAATAAGATTTGGATTCAACAAAATACAACGGAAGCGGATATTGCTTTAGAATTAATGGAAATGGGTATAGATAAACAAGATATTGTCATTGGTTTCCATACTCCAAAAATGCGTCAACTATCGGGATTTGCTGTGGAATAAACATGATGCGAAATGCAGAATCTTTGCCACTATTGAGATTGAGCATATATTATTTAATAGAGAGCTATGAGGTAGTAAAAGGATTACTTTACTTTATATAAAATCGGGTAAATTTTTGTTGTGATAGCCACAAGTTGTCAATCATGCTTTATTACAAACTAGTAGGACATACCCCTGTTGCTGTTAATTCATTGTCAGAGTGGCAAAATTATTTACACTCAGTACAAGATTCACTCAAACATCTAGTTGCCGAAACTATAGTTGGGGATGCCAAAGTATCAACTAGTTTTTC
>JBGTMK010000151.1:0-15874 GCA_041743605.1 Nostoc sp. | reverse complement strand
TAATTAAATAAGTGATTTTAAGTATTTATGCCGATGCCATTGAATGAAAGTTATATTACCTTCTTATAGGAAATAGCTAAAAAAGATGTGATATAGAATACACGAGTAGTTGCGAGCCTTTAGAACCGATATGAATGGGGTATCGTCACTTTAGCGTGAAATAAGCGTAAAGTTTTTTTAAGAAATTTTTGACTTGCCGAAAAAAACGTTACATAGCCAAAGTCCGCATTTGAGAAAGGTTTCACCCTTAAAATTGGAATTGGAATTTGATAAAGGGGCCGAGAGTTACGCTAAAACCCTGATCCCCAAGCTAAAAGGTTCGTGTTAGTCTGTTGCAGTTAAGAATAACAAAGTGAAAACGGAACGAGTTCGAGTTTTTCAAAAGGGAAATCACTTTCATTAGTGAAAAATCCCGCAAGTTATAAAACTTTAAGTTCTACAGTCGCTTTCAAAAACGGACGCATGAATCAAAGACATTTGTGGACTATTGTTACCCTGTTTCTGACTGTTTTGGGAATCCCCTCAGTCGGTTGCACTCAAACCGCCAAGGGAAATGCGCTAGCATCGCAAAAATCACCCGCCCCTGATGTGGTTAAGGTGGGAGAGTACCAATCCAGAGCAGGGAAACAAACCTTGGATGCTGTGATTACAGAAATTCATCCTCACGACATTAAAGGACGTAAGGCGGCAACCCTTTTTATCAAAGATATACCTGTTCTAACCTTTTTGAGTTCTGTATCAAATACGAATCTTGAAACGAAAAAAGTTGGTGAAATTGGAAATACTGGGGGCGTACAAGGATACGCCCTTATTGCTAGCAATTCATCAAATGCACTGAATTCTGGCAACGTCACAGATGTGAGTAACCAGATTAGTTCCGCTGACAATGACCCGGTTCAGATAGCTGGTGTAATAGCAGCTAAGATCAACCAGTTGAATCGGGAAAATGTGGACGGGAGTAAGATTACCGTAAGCTGGAAAGCAGGGGAAAAATCTACTGGCAATCAAGCGCAAAACAAAAGCGCTCCCCTCCAGCAAAATAGCGATCGCTATGTAATCAAAATTAATGGCGAAGAATTGGTCGAAATCAACGAAGGTACGCGACTAGCAGATAGCACCAACAATCCGGCGCAAGATGCATTGCAAGCAACCAATCGCTTGCGGAGGCTATTAGGTAATGCATCTCCCCTAAAAGAGATTGCGAATATGCCAGTGCGTCAACCAATATCAATGCCAAAGCAGCCTCAACAGATTGCCACCGGCTCGGTGCGATCCACCTTGAGAGGTATAGCTTCTTTTTATGGCTATGACTTTGCTGGTAATCGCACTGCTAGCGGTCAGAGATTTAACCCTGAAGGAATGACTGCTGCTCATCGCAGCTTACCCTTTGGTACAAAAGTCCGTGTAACCAACACCCGCAATGGTCGTTCTGTAGTGCTGCGGATTAATGACCGAGGCCCATTCATTCGGGGTCGAATCATTGACGTGTCTACTGGCGCGGCTAGAGTTTTGGGAATGATGGGCAGTGGCATAGCACCAGTACAAGTTGAAGTCTTGGGAAAATAATTATTAGGCAATAGGCAATAGGCAATAGGCAATAGGGAGTAGAGATAGATTTTACCAATGCCCAATGCCCAATGCCCAATGCCCAATGCCCAATGCCCAATGCCCAATGCCCAATTCAAGTTCCGTATCACTTAATTCCCCCAGTTCAATCATCTCTTCCCTCGATTTCAGATATAAACTAACGGGGGAGGGATCGATAAGAACTAGGGGTATTTTTGTGCGCCTGCTGACAACAGTCGCAGCTTTACGCTGCTATTTAACTAAACGCTACTCAGAAAACAAGCTGATTGCGGTTACTGACGATCTGAGACTAGATGAGATGACTGGCTGGTATCAGACGGCAGTCGGTCTGGTGCCAACGATGGGGAATTTACATCAAGGTCATTTAAGCTTAATCCAACGGGCGCGGCAAGAAAATTCTACGGTGATTGTGAGTATTTTCGTCAATCCTTTGCAATTTGCTCCCAATGAGGATTATCAACGCTACCCCCGCACTTTAGAGCAAGACCAACAACTTTGCGAACAAGCTGGGGTAGATGCTATTTTCGCACCGACTCCGGAAGATATGGCAGTTCCCCAGAAGAGTATACAAGAATCAAAAGTTACACAAGTTATCCCCCCATCTGCTATGATAACAGGCTTGTGTGGTCGTTCTCGGCAAGGTCACTTTCAAGGTGTCGCTACGATTGTGACCAAACTTTTCAACTTGGTACAGCCTGACCGTGCCTACTTTGGTCAAAAGGATGGTCAGCAATTGGCAATTATTAAACGCTTAGTAGCTGATTTAAATTTGCCAGTAGAAATTGTTGCTTGTCCAACAGTGCGGGAAGGGTCGGGTCTTGCCTTCAGTTCTCGTAATCAATATTTGACTGCAACGGCAAAAGAGGAAGCAGCGGTATTATATCGCGGCTTGCGACGGGCCCAAGCCGCATTCATTGCGGGCGATCGCGATCGCGACAAGTTGATAGCAGTGGTACAGCAAGAAGTGGCAATGGTCAGCACAGTCTCAGTGGAATATATTGAATTGGTTGAACCGACTACGTTGATGTCTTTAGAAAAAGTTGAGGAGGAAGGAATGTTGGCGATCGCAGCTCGTCTTGGGTCTACACGTTTGATTGACAATATCATATTGCGCGATCGCCAACCCATTATCGCCATTGATGGCCCGGCTGGGGCTGGAAAATCCACTGTGGCGCGGCAAGTGGCAGCGAACCTTAATTTGGTGTATTTAGATACAGGAGCAATGTACCGTGCTGTCACTTGGTTAGTATTGCAAAAGGGGATTGCGATTGATGATGAGTGTGCGATCGCTGAATTAACTAACCAGTGTAAAATCGAACTTACTCCTAACCAGGATTTACAATCTTCTGTGCGGGTTTGGATTGACGGTACTGATGTTACCCAGGCAATTCGCACCATTGAGGTAACATCTCAAGTATCTGCGATCGCGGCACAAAGCGCTGTCCGTCAAGCACTGGTTAAACAACAGCAAAACTGGGGTAAAAGAGGTGGTTTAGTCGCTGAAGGTCGGGATATCGGTACTCACGTTTTCCCCGACGCCGAAGTGAAAATCTTCTTAACCGCTTCTGTGAGTGAACGCGCCCGTCGCCGCCAGCAAGACTTTCACAAACAAGGTCAGCCCGAAGTGAGTTTAGAGCAGCTAGAACACGACATTGCCGAACGTGATTGGAAAGATAGTACACGCAAAGTTTCTCCTTTGCAAAAAGCAGCCGATGCGATCGAAGTTGTAACCGACGGTTTGAACACTTTTGAAGTCACAGCACAAATCGTTAATTATTACCAGCAGCATTTATCTCAGTAGTAATCACCGCTATTTGCTGTTAGTTTTTTAGTTTCAAAGGTTGGTGGGTGAGTGATTATTCACTTACCATCCTCAAAACTGCATTTACAAATAAAATAGAAAATTTTACGTTTGACTTCCCGTTCGCGTAGTGTCTTGCAAAGAAGTCGTTGACTATTGACTTATGTTTCTTTAAAACTAATTTTCCCACATAAAATTATAGACTTGTTTAAATATTAATCAATCTCGCTAGCGACTGATTTTTACATTGCAATTAATCCTACTAAAGGTAGAAGCATGAAAGCTTGAATTACTAAATGCTAATTGCTATCAGTCAATACAGTTCAGAATGAGCAACAAAACCCTTATGTAGAGACGCGATTTATCGCGTCTTCAAAGATCAATTATTTACACGAATAACCTTAACAGAACATATTGGCTTATCAGTCTTTAGTTATGAGATATTAGCCATTTTTATTGAAAACAGCGGGAAACTCCATCCCAAGAGTGAGTGATCGAGGTTGCTCCCACCGCCCCTTAGAGCATTGGGCATAAGGCCAATTCCCCATACCCAAAAACTCCACCCACTCTTGGGATGGAATAATTCATTTATAGTCATGAATTACTAACGATTTGACTTATCCCAAAAGTACTTTGTTTTCATCTTCACTTTGGTAGTAGAATAACGATGTTAAGTTTTATGTTTCATCATAAAAGACATAAAACTGTCAAAAACAAAAGCTGTTAATCTCCTAAGCTTTTGCAATAGCTTCCAACTAGAAAACGATCAAGAGAGGATTTCACAAATGGCATTTGTACAAGAACCACTACCCTACGACTTTAATGCTCTAGAGTCTTATGGCGTAAAAGCTGAGACATTTGAGTATCACTATGGCAAACATCACAAAGCTTATGTAGATAACCTAAACAAGCTAACTGAGGGTACAGAACTTGCTAATAAGTCTTTAGAAGAGGTGATTAAAACTTCCTTCAAAGACTCCTCGAAAGTGGGAATCTTTAATAACGCTGCTCAAGTTTGGAACCACACCTTCTTCTGGAACTCCTTGAAGCCCGCAGGTGGTGGCGCACCAACAGGTGAACTCGCAGCCAAGATTGATCAAGCTTTTGGTAGCTTCGATAAATTCAAGGAAGAGTTTTCTAACGCAGCTGCAACTCAGTTCGGCAGTGGTTGGGCTTGGTTGATTGATGATGGTGGTACGCTGAAGGTAATCAAGACACCGAATGCAGAGAACCCTCTAGCTTATGGTCAGAAGGCACTCCTAACCTTAGATGTTTGGGAACATGCTTATTATATCGACTTCAGAAATGCCCGTCCTGCATACATTAAGAACTTCCTAGACCAGGTAATCAACTGGGACTTTGCTGCTGAGAACTTGGCTAAAGCTTAATCACCTCTGAATCTTAAATTGGTTGTGGCTTTTAATAGCTTGTAAAACGGAGACAACCAATTAATTTATTTATCAATAATTGTCGGCAGTCACGAGTAGTATCGTGACTGCTTTTGATTGGCTGGGCAAATGGCAGATATGGTATGCATATTCTGGGCATGAGTGAAGTAACACTGAGTTGTTATATAGGACTTATCGGCACAAATAACGCCCCCTTCCCAACCACTGGCTCGCAGGGTGGTTTCATACAAAGAAAGAAAAAACTTTTTGGATTTGATTGGCTAAAGCACGTTGAGCTTGAGGGATGGTGCGAAAACCGAGAAATCTGGCAAGAGTGATGAAAAAGTTATGTAAGATCGCCCAGTTAACTGCTGCATTGCCACCTCGTCGCAGTGGAAAGTCTTCTGAAAAAGTCACATCGCGAACCCAATGCCCAAAGAAAGTTAAGATTCTATTAGGTAATAATGCTATCTGCTAAGTTTTATTACGGCAGCGACAGTGATAACACTAAGCTGATCTTACCTAAGAAAGCATCCAGTTAATAGCTAAGATGTTCGCCACAAATCTATTTATTCATTTTGAATTTTGAATTTTTATGTACGATGTCCTTGATTCCCGTTCTGTCTTAGAAGTTTTGCGACCAGTTGAAGACCCAGAACTCCGCAAAAGTCTGGTAGAACTGAATATGATTCGCAATGTCACAATTGACGGTGGCAAAGTTAGTTTCACTTTAGTATTAACTACTCCTGCCTGTCCTTTACGTGAATTTATTGTTGAAGATTGTCAAAAAGCTGTTAAAAAACTCCCAGGTGTTACAGATGTCAGTATAGAAGTTACGGCAGAAACGCCGCAGCAAAAAAGTTTGCCCGACCGCACTGGCATTTCTGGGGTGAAAAATATTATTGCTGTTTCTAGCGGCAAAGGTGGCGTTGGTAAAAGTACGGTGGCGGTGAATGTCGCAGTGGCTCTAGCTCAAACTGGGGCGAAAGTGGGCTTGCTAGATGCTGATATTTACGGCCCCAATGACCCCACCATGCTAGGTCTGGCTGATGCCCAAATTGTCGTGCGTTCTACTGAAACAGGTGATATCCTGGAACCTGCTTTTAATCACGGCGTCAAATTAGTTTCGATGGGCTTTTTGATTGACCGAGATCAACCAGTAATTTGGCGAGGGCCTATGCTCAATGGTGTAATTCGTCAGTTTCTCTATCAAGTGCAATGGGGGGAACTGGATTATTTGATTGTAGATATGCCACCGGGAACCGGAGATGCTCAGTTAACTTTAACCCAAGCAGTACCGATGGCAGGGGCAGTAATTGTCACCACGCCGCAAAACGTAGCCCTGTTAGATTCTCGCAAGGGATTGCGGATGTTCCAGCAGATGAATGTCCCAGTATTGGGGATCGTGGAAAATATGAGCTATTTTATCCCCCCCGATCAACCGGATAAACAGTATGACATCTTTGGTTCCGGTGGTGGCTCCAAAACAGCTGCTGAATTGGGAGTGCCGCTTTTAGGGTGCGTGCCGCTAGAGATTTCTACACGAGTAGGTGGTGACAGTGGTGTGCCAATAGTTGTTGGCGATCCAGATTCAGCTTCGGCAAAAGCATTAACAGCGATCGCTCTTACCATTGCTGGTAAAGTATCAGTTGCTGCCCTGACATAAATTATAAATTTTAATTTCGATCTACTTCCTGGGCTATAGCTTGGGAATACTAGGGATTGGGCATGGGGCATAAGGAAGTAGGGGAAGAAAAACTATTGATTATTAACCAATGCCCAATTCCCAACAATTAAAGCTAAAGTCTAAACTGGCACAATGTTGTTAAAACGATCGCTCCCCAAAATTCGCTGGAAGTCTTGGGTTAAGCCCTGGCAGCATATAGATTGGCTACTTTTTTGTTTGCCGATTGCTGTCAGTATCTTTGGCGGCCTGATGATTCTCAGTACGGAACTTAAGCAGCCAGTAGCTGACTGGTGGTGGCATTGGATGGTAGCGGGTATCGGCGTGCTTATAGCCCTGTTTTTATCTCGTATTCGTTACGAACTTTTGATGCAGTGGCACTGGGTAACTTATGCAATAACGAACTTCAGCTTAATCATAGTGATGATTGCTGGTAGTAGTGCCAAAGGGGCACAGCGGTGGATTCCGATTGCTGGTTTCAATGTCCAACCCTCAGAATTTGCCAAAGTCGGCATGATCATTACCTTAGCTGCTTTGCTACACAGGCGCACTGCTTCTACCCTCGAAGGTGTTTTCCGCGTTCTGG
This sequence comes from Nostoc sp., assembly GCA_041743605.1. GTDB lineage: Bacteria > Cyanobacteriota > Cyanobacteriia > Cyanobacteriales > Nostocaceae > Nostoc. The sequence goes on along the minus strand of JBGTMK010000151.1, from coordinate 8,828 downwards.
CAATCACTGCTGTACCTTGGGGATTAATATTTTTACAGCCAGATTTAGCAACATCAATGGTTTTTTGTGCGATCGTCTTAGGAATGCTTTACTGGGCAAATGCTAACCCAGGCTGGTTAATTCTGATGATTTCTCCTGTGGTTGCCGCCATTTTGTTTAGTATATCTTGGCCATTAGCAGAGCCGATAGTTTTATTCAAAGAACTATCTTTTGGCCCATTAGGGATAGTTTGGTCAGTTGCGATGGCTATTGTGGGCTGGCAAACTCTTCCCTGGCGTCGATTTGGTTTGGGCACTATCGGTGCATGGACTCTAAATATACTGGGTGGTGAATTAGGAGTCTTCGCCTGGAAGCATATTTTGAAAGAGTATCAAAAAGACCGGCTAACTGTATTTATGAACCCTGATCACGATCCACTCGGTGCTGGATATCACTTAATCCAATCTCGCATTGCTATTGGTGCTGGTGAAATTTGGGGATGGGGTTTGTTCAAGGGGCCAATGACGCAACTGAATTTTGTACCTGAACAGCATACAGACTTTATTTTCTCCGCAGTGGGGGAAGAATTCGGTTTTGTTGGTTGTTTGGTAGTGCTGTTTGTCTTCTGCTTAATTTGCTTCCGTCTGCTACGTGTTGCCCAAACCGCCAAAGATAACTTTGGTTCCTTGTTGGCTATTGGCGTTTTGTCCATGATTGTGTTTCAGCTAATTGTGAACGTTGGCATGACTGTTGGTTTAGCGCCTGTGGCAGGCATTCCCTTACCTTGGATGAGTTATGGGCGTTCTGCGATGCTGACTAACTTCATTTCCTTGGGAATAGTAGAATCGGTAGCAAATTTTCGACAAAGGCAGAAGTATTATTGATTCGTCATTAGTCATTTGTCTTTTGCTAATGACCAATCACTAATGACAAATGACTATTAACAAGTATTAAGCTATTAAAAGGAAACAAACGAGGCTAAAAAAAATGATTCTGCCTGGAGCAACTGTTCGCGTCAATAATCCCGCAGATACCTATTATCGCTACGAAGGACTCGTACAACGACTGACTGATGGCAAAGTAGCCGTATTATTTGAAGGTGGTAACTGGGATAAATTAGTTACCTTCCGCCTGAGCGAATTGGAACTTGTAGAAAACACCGCCGGACGTAAAAAAGCCAAATAAAATTAGTCATTAGTCATTTGTCCGTTGTCATTTGTCATTTGACAAAAACTAATGACTAATGACCAATGACTAATGACTAATGACTAAATTACTATGCGCCTCCCCCTACCACAGTTTGCCACTGGCGATCGCCATCCCAACCACATTGCGGAGGTGATTGAAACTACTAGTACTGAATTCTTAGCTCAGTGTTTGGAACCAGAAGACTTGAGCTTTCCCTCCATGCCACCCTTTGGTAGTTGGGTTTGCTCTGTAGATGAAGAATCTGGTAATCAAATTTATGCTGTAGTGTATTATGCCACAACCATGCCCATAGATTCCGTACATCGGGCGAGAGCATTGGGGTTGTCCTTGCAAGACTTACGGGAGGAACAACCCCAAATATTTGCCATGCTGAGAACGGAATTTCGGGCTGCGATCGTGGGATTTGAACTATCTTCGCAAAATCAAAGTTATAACCAAAGAGTATATCAGTATCTACCACCCCGTCCCCCGCAAATCCATCAGGCTGTTTATCGGTGTGAACCAGAAGCGATCATTAAATTTACTGAAGAACTAGATTTCTTAAGGACACTCCTTTGTATCAATGGTGCGCCAATAGAGTCTTTGACCGCAGCTGCCATTCGAGATGTATACCAGTTACGTAAAGCTGACCGAGAATGGCTAATTAAGGCTGGACGTAACTTGAGTGTGCTACTTAAAGACGACTACGATCGCTTGCGGTTCATTTTGAGTCAAATCCACCCGTAGGTAGTTAGTTCTGAGACAATTACCTAGTTAGTGTAAGTTAAGGTTTTTGATTTTTCGTCAGGTGGCTTCTTTGTTTATATCGATCAGGCGATCGTCCCCAAGGTAATCGCAGTTCTACCATAGCCCCTTCAATTCCCACATGATGGAACTCATATTACAAGTTCTTGTTCTGGAACCAACTTCCCAAGTTCTTGGCAAGGAACCCATTGTTCCCTTTGCTATTTTGCTGGTGGTTATCTTAGTTATACCCATCATGTTTGAGCGGCTAAGATTACCAGGATTAGTGGGTTTGGTTTTCTCAGGGCTAGTACTTGGCCCTTCAGGCTGGAATCTATTCCAGTCTGACTCGCCGATGATTAACCTGCTATCAGATATTGGGTTAATTTACTTACTATTTGTCGCAGGACTAGAAGTTGATTTAGAAAAATTCCGCCGCCAGAAAAGTCATGCCTTCGGGTTTGCTAGCTTGACTTTCACTATACCCCTGGTGATGGGAACCTTAGTAGGGGTGATTGTAGGCTATGGCTGGAATACATCAATCTTAATTGGCTCTTTATTCGCTTCCTATACCCTTTTGGCATATCCCATAATCAGCCGTTTGGGAGTGGTAAATAACGAAGCTGTGACTGTAACTATTGGAGCTACAATTTTTACAGATATTGGCGCAGTGCTAATATTAGCCCTCTGTCTAGCTGTCTCTCATGCAGGACCATTCAGCTTTGCTAAACTACTCACCTTGTCGGGTTGGTTAACTATTTACTCCGTTGCCGTTGTTACAGGCTTCGATTGGGCAGGCAAAGAATTTTTCAAGCGGTCTGGAGACGATGAAGGAAACAAGTTTTTGTTTGTGTTGCTTTCTGTCTTTCTGGCGGCCGTGGGCGCTCAATTAATTGGGGTAGAAAAAATTGTTGGTGCTTTTTTAGCGGGTTTGGGAGTGAACGAAGCTGTGGGTGCAGGCCCAGTCAAAGAAAAGGTGGTATTCATTGGCAGTGTGCTGTTCATTCCCATTTTCTTTGTTGATCTTGGCTTACTGATCAATTTACCCGCCTTTGTGAACAATCTGAACACGCTGAAGTTAACGCTGCTGATGCTCGTTGGTTTGATTGTCAGTAAATTGATTGCAGCTTGGTTGACAAAACTGGTTTACCGCTATAACTGGCAAGAAATGCTAACGATGTGGTCGCTATCCCTTCCCCAGGTTGCCACAACCTTAGCAGCAACGTTAGTGGGATATCGGGCTAATTTGCTGCCATTGGAAGTATTACACAGCGTCATTGTCTTAATGGTTGTCACATCAACCTTGGGCCCGCTGATCACCAGTCGAATAGCTGTTGGTTTGAATTCCTTAACAGCCGAAGATCCAACACCACCCCTGCCTGACCAGAAGGGATCAGAGACAGACAATACTTTTAATATAGTAGTGTCTCTGTATAATCCTCACACTGAGCAGTATTTAATTGAAATGGCGGCATTATTAGCACGTCAATCTAAAGGCAAAATCATACCATTGGCGATCGCTAATGCTTCTGCTCACATGGATGCACCGCAGTTAGAAGCTTCCCTGCAACGAAGTGAGCGATTATTGGCAAAAGCCACAGCACAAAGTCGAATATTGGGCGTAGCCGCAGAACCAGTATTGCGAATAGATGATGCCTTTGCTCAAGGAATTAGCAGAGCTGCTCGTGAACAAAAGGCTAATTTAATTGTTATGGGTTGGGGTAAACGGACTGGATTGCGAGCGCGTTTATTTGGAAATGTAATTGATGGTGTACTTTGGGCATCCCATTGTCCAGTAGCGGTAACACGTCTAGTAGAATCACCGAAAAAAATTCAACGTATCTTAGTACCAGTAGAAAATCTCACATCACCCGCATTACAACCTGTACAATTTGCCCAGATGCTAGCAGAGGCAAATCAGAGCCACATTACTGTGCTGAATGTATGCGATCGCCGCACTAGTTCTAGTAAAATCGCTTGGAGGCGATCGCATCTCTCTCTATTGGTATCGAAATTAGCTTTGGCCAATACCCCAGAAATTCAAATCATCGCTCATGAAAATGTCGCCCAAGCAATTTTGCAGGCAGCACGATTATATGATTTAGTAGTTTTACCTTTTATACGAAATCATACCAGTCCTGGAGGATTAGCCATTAGCGATGTCACAACCCAGTTAGCCAGCCAACTCACTTGCTCCATTGTCATGCTTGGAGAACCGCAACGCACTCAAACTAATATAATTACATCTAATGCGGTTACTAGCGTTACATCTGCTGTATAATATGAGCCATAGTCTAGTCAATCTGAGTAGACTTGAACTATGATACTATTGACAAAAATCTTTGCAACAAATGAATTGGCTGTAGGAATGTAGAGCTGTACTTTCCTACAAATGCATATATTTGTAGCATGATTTTCGTGGGATGGTATGATTCTCTGCACATCAAGTGCAGGGTTAATCTTAGCAAACGTGACACAGATTAACTATGGTAGTGGCAAGACTTTGAAATTATACGAGTTTCAAAATATTTCCCACTGCTTTGCATCCAAATGACAACAGTAGTAACCGTAAAAACACTTTATCGAACAGAATAAAGGCGTCAGTCAGTCGTCAAATGGATTAAACGCCCCGGTATCGCTAACAGAATGAATTTTGACCGAAAAAGCGGTGCTTCGCAGCGTAAAGCCTTCTCTTCTCCTTCGGAGACGCTAACGCGTAGCTTGCTTCCACGAAGTGGTACGAGAGGCTTCGCCAACGGCATGGCTTCTCGACGAGACGCTAACGTGTAGCTTGCTTCTCCGTAGGAGTACGCTTAGAGCGAGTATTTTCGAGTCGCGTCTTGATTCTGAATCCTGACTTCTGAATTCTTCTTCAACTTATTGAAGATTTGATGAACTTTAGGTAGAGATTGACAATTTTTAGACTAAGTTTGTTATTTTGCTAACTAAATTCTTAACCAAAAAGGTAAAAATATAACAAAACTACATCTGTAAAAAAAATAGGTAAGTTCAACAACACTTTTTGATTAAGCCTTGTTCTTTTTTTTTGTTTTGTATTTTTGTACTCAAGCTGGGTAATCTAAAAGTAAGTGCAATAGCTACTGAAAATATTTGTAAGTAACTGGGAAACTATGAGAATTTTGGTGACGGGCGGTGCTGGGTTTATTGGTTCCCATCTCATCGACCGACTAATGAATGCTGGGCATGAATTAATATGCTTGGATAATTTTTACACTGGTCACAAACGCAACATTATTAAATGGTTAGGTCATCCGTACTTTGAACTAATCCGCCACGATATTACCGAACCAATTCGGTTAGAAGTGGATCAAATTTATCATTTAGCTTGTCCCGCTTCACCAGTACATTATCAGTACAACCCAGTTAAAACCGTTAAAACTAACGTGATGGGAACACTGAATATGTTGGGGCTGGCTAAACGTGTAAAAGCGAGGTTTTTCTTAGCTTCAACTAGTGAAGTATACGGTGATCCAGAAGTTCATCCCCAAACTGAAGAGTATCGGGGTAGCGTCAATCCCATTGGGATACGTTCATGCTACGACGAAGGTAAAAGAATTGCTGAAACTCTAGCATTTGATTACTACAGGCAAAATAAAGTTGATATTCGAGTTGTTCGGATATTCAACACCTACGGGCCGAGAATGTTAGAAAACGATGGTCGGGTGGTGAGCAACTTTATAGTTCAAGCCTTACGGGGTAATCCTTTAACCGTCTACGGCGATGGTTCGCAAACTCGTAGTTTCTGCTATGTTTCGGATTTGGTAGAAGGATTCATTCGCCTAATGAATAGCGACTACATTGGGCCGGTTAACCTGGGCAATCCTGGTGAATACACGATTTTACAATTGGCACAAACGGTGCAAAATATGATCAACCCAGACGCAAAGATTAAGTTCGAGGCATTACCTTCGGACGATCCCCGGCGTCGCCAGCCTGATATCACAAAGGCAAAAACTTGGTTAAATTGGGAACCTACCATTCCTCTGCAAGAAGGGTTAAAACTGACAATAGAAGATTTTCGCGATCGCATTCAAAGCGATGTCAATAATTCAACCATCTAAGCAGCCCCTAGCGGCGCTCTGAATTTTCGTGTAGGCTCATCCTCGATAACTAAATATACTTAGTGGCTGGGTTTCATGACAGTGTATAAGTGTCAAATTGAGAACTTCTTTTTGAAGACTAACCCTAAAAAAGTGAGGAGTTAAAAAATGCGTGTTTGCGTAATTGGTACTGGTTACGTTGGTTTAGTTACAGGTGCTTGCTTGGCTCATATTGGGCATGATGTAATTTGCGTAGACAACAACGAAGAAAAAGTTAAGTTAATGAAGTCTGGTCAGTCCCCAATTTTTGAGCCGGGACTCTCAGAAATTATGCAGTCTGCCATTCAAGCAGAGAAAATTCACTTTACTAGTGATCTCGCCGCCGGAGTTTCCCACGGAGAAATTCTGTTTATTGCTGTGGGAACGCCACCTTTACCCACTGGTGAAAGTGATACTCGTTATGTTGAAGCTGTAGCTCGTGGGATTGGCGAAAATCTCAACGGTGGTTATAAGGTCATAGTTAATAAATCTACCGTACCCATTGGCTCAGGCGACTGGGTGCGGATGCTTGTTCTAGATGGTGTTGCTGAACGGCAGAAAACATTAGTACCCGCAGGTGGGGTGTCGAGTGATGATAAATTACCTGAGTTTGTAGCCGAGTTTGATGTAGTGAGCAATCCAGAGTTTTTGCGCGAAGGTTCGGCAGTTCACGATACTTTCAACCCCGATCGCATTGTACTAGGAGGCAATAGTCAAAGAGCAGTAGCTTTAATGCGACAACTTTATGCCCCAATTGTGGAACGCAAGTACGCTCTTGATCAATCTTTGCCCCCAGTGCCAATTCTGGCAACAGACCTGAGTTCGGCGGAGATGATCAAATACGCTGCTAATGCCTTCTTAGCCACTAAAATTAGTTTTATTAACGAAGTTGCTAATATTTGCGATCGCGTCGGTGCTGATGTCACCCAAGTAGCCAAAGGTATTGGTCTAGACTCCCGCATTGGTAACAAGTTTTTACAAGCTGGTATTGGTTGGGGTGGTTCTTGTTTCCCCAAAGATGTCTCCGCCTTAATTCACACTGCTGATGATTATGGCTATGAAGCCCAGCTAATGAAAGCTGCTGTTAGTGTCAATGAACGTCAGCGCTTGATTGCTTTGGAGAAACTGCAACAAGTTCTGAAAATTCTCAAAGGCAAAACAGTTGGACTACTCGGACTGACCTTCAAGCCAGATACCGACGACTTGCGCGACGCTCCAGCACTCATCCTAATTGAGCAGCTAAACCGACTGGGAGCCAAAGTCAAAGCCTACGACCCCATTATTTCTCAAACAGGTATGCGTCATGGGCTTTCTGGGGTGTTAGTAGAAACCGATGCCGAAAGACTTGCTGACGGCTGTGATGCCTTAGTACTTGTCACCGAATGGCAGCAGTTCAGCACTCTCGACTATGTGAAGATGGCAAAATTGATGGCCCACCCAGTTATCATTGATGGTCGTAACTTCCTCGACCCCGAAGCAATGATCCGGGCTGGATTCCAATATGTAGGTGTGGGAAGATAGACAGTTAGGAGTTAGGAGTGATAAATAAAAATTAATTACTAACTTCTAACTCCTTTCAAAACCTAAATATTTAAACTACCGCCTAGATGATTTTAGGCGGTATTTAATTTGTTTAAAGCTTCACTTTAATTTTGCTTTTTGCGTTTAATCTTGTATCAAGAGCTACTTGGAATACGTTCAATTTCAGCATACCCACTGAAAATAAGTTTTTGGCCTTCAGTTTCTAATCGGTTGAGCCGCATTTTCACTCCATCGAGGTCAAAACGATCAAGATCAACCATATTATCTAAAATTTCTACCAGCGCTACACTCAAGGTTTGCGAGATTTCTCGTTGTGCTTCTGGCACTTGGTCAAGTTGAATTTTTGGATCTTTGAAAGAAACTCGCCGCCGCCTTTCAATGCCTACAGTTAAAATCATGCTCAGGGGTACGAGTTGGCCATTATTTAAATCTGCTTTTGCTACAAGCTGTAAGCGATTTTCTGGCAATAGCTGTACCTGGACATCCGTAAAAGAGACTGGTTCACCGCCAGATAATGCCGTCAGGGATGGTACGGAGAGGTTAAGCAGGCGCTTTTTCACCAGTTCCGCATTAAAGGCTTGGTTGATGCCTGCTTCTGATAATATGACTTGAGCGATCGCTTGAGTGGGTTGCTTAAGACTAAGTTTGCCACTTAAAACCGAGCCGAAGTCTATAGCCACCGCATCGGTTTCAAAAGACATCTCCTCTACCGCGAAATCTTTCCGAATCACCAAGCCACGACCGCTCATTTTGAAGCTATCAATGCTGCCTTGCAACAGTTTGCTGGAGGGGTAGCAGCGCACAAAGACTTCTACTGACTCGCTTTGGGTAAACAGGTGGCGAATCGTTTGGCTGGCAACCGTATTGAGCATCCGCTCTCCCCAATCAGTGCCTTTAGGATCTTGTAAACCAGTAAGTCCGCCGAACATTTGGTTCTTAGTCTCTAGAAGTTCTTTGTACTTTTGTAACAAACTGTGAAGAATACAGCAAGCGATCCCGTGATTAATTGTGCTGATATGTAGGTGTAGGATGTCTGATGATTCATAGTCAAATGTATTATAAATAACACACTTTACTTAGATTAAAAAAAGTCGCAGTATTCATGATGATAGCAATCATACGCTTTCCATCTAGCTGTGATATCTCTAATTATCATTGTTATTATCCATACTGTTTTAGGTTTATCAAAGTTTAGTTTAATTTCTGTAAAAACTTCTTGGGTAAACTCCATACTAATTCATCTTCCTTCCGTAAAATTACCGCTTTTTGCATCAC
>JBGTMK010000150.1:0-4247 GCA_041743605.1 Nostoc sp. | reverse complement strand
TCGCTCCGCTCGTAATGACAATTTTATTGGGTCTAGAAAGCTTGAAACCCTTGCATATACAACTTGTGTGTACACCGTAGGGTCAAGCCACTGGAGGCGGCAGATGGGAGGGCTACATCTTAACTTAGTACAGATTCGGGCTGAAGTCCCAAGTCTTGTTAATTTAGGTCTAAGAAGCTGCAGACTGTAATTTTTCTAGTCGTGCCAGCACTTCTGAACTGTGAATAGTTGGGTTGACTTTGACAAAAGTCTCGCGCAAGACACCTTGAGGATCGATGATAAAACTGTGGCGCATAGATAAAAAGCCAAGCCACGAACCGTAAGCTTTACTCACAGAACCATCAGTGTCAGCTAAGAGGGGAAATTTTAGTCCCTCTGAATCACAAAATTTTGCGTGAGAATCAATGTCATCAGCACTTACGCCAATAATCTGGGTATTTTTTTCGAGGTATTGGGGTAAGTCTTGCTGAAAACGACGAGCCTCTATAGTACAACCAGAGGTGAAATCTTTAGGATAAAAGTAGAGGACTAGCCACTTACCGCGTAAATCAGAGAGGGATATTTTGCCATCACCTGTATTAGTTGGCAAAGTAAATTCTGGTGCAGGTTGATTAATTGCTGGAAGTTTACCACCAAGAGCATCAGCAGCAGGGGTAAAATTCAGCCAGCTGAGGATAGAAATACAGCTGGCAAATAATATGCTTAAAAAAGTGCGGCGGGAAATCATGGTGCAAACCAAAATTACAACTTTACACAAGTTTACAATTCTTGGTTGCGACAAATCTTATTCTAAGTGAGATTCGGGAGGGGTATCTGTGCTTTCAATGTATTGACTATCTAGAAGAAAGGCTCCCCTAGTAAAGCGAATACCCCAATATCCACCCGGTCTGCGGTCAATGACTATACCCTCTTCGCCAATGTGAATTACATTGGGTGGGCGCAGCATGGGCATAGGTTCAGCAGTTTTGACGTAGGCTGGTAGCGCCACAACACGCACTTTACTACCAATTGCGAATTCTTTGGACATTTTAATCAAGCTAGGAGTTTTGATTAACTCATAACTCAAAACTATCTTGAAAGTCTACTAAATTGGGCATGGGGTAAAGCAGTTCCGTACATGGATAGGGCAGTGCTAGGTCTTTGAAGACGCGATTTATCCCGTCTCTACATGAGGGTTTTTGGTTTATCTGAACTGTGTTGCTTTGAATTCTCCCCATTCCCTTGTAGGGAAGGGGGCTGGGGGGTTAGGTTTTCCAGATGACGTGAAAAGTCAGGGGAATAAATAGGGAAAGGGAAAGGAGAAAAACTTCATCCCCTTTCCCATCTTCTGCAAGAAGTCTTTTAATAATTTTTAACTATGGAAAACAATACCTGGACATAAGTCAAGGGCAAGTGCCAGAGTAATTTTGATTTCCAAGTGCCTGGGAGAGTGACAACTGCATTGGTATGCTTGCCAGAGTCTATCCCAGGTAAATTTTTGTTTGGTATGAGATGGGCTGCACTGCCCACCTCAGATTTATTAACTATTTTTTGAAAGATAATTATTGAGGATTGCCTTGTTGACGGCGGGAAGGAGCATTTTGACGGAATTGCTCTAGTTTTTGGCGTTGTTCTGGAGTGAAGACTGCTTGAATCTGTTGTTTTTCAGACTCGCGGATTTGTCGCATTTGGGTTTTCTGTGCTTCAGTCAGATTTAATTCAGCATAACCACCCTTTCCTCGACGTTGACCGGGTTGCCGTTGACCTTGACCTGCTTGCCGTTGAGCCTGACGTGCTTGTTTCGCCGCCTCTAACTTGGCTTTTTGTTCTGGGGTCAAAACTGATTCAAATTTGGTGCGGCTATCGCGGCGAATTGCCTGGATTTGGGTTTTTTGGGCATCTGTTAGACCCAATTCTTTCCAAGGGCCCCTTTGTTTTTGGGGAGTTTGTGCGAGTTGCAGGGATAAAGGAGAGGCTGTTTGGGCGTTAACAGCAAATGAGGTTGCAGTTAAAGTTAGAGCGATCGCTCCAGCGACTAGCGATAATGCTTTGAGTTTCATTACTTTTCTTGTGGGTTTTTCCTGGTTGGATGCCACTATCATAAGAACTTATCTTCAGTAGTTACATGAGGAGAAAGTCATGGATCTACCCGTGACTTTAGTCATGATTGAATTTTGAGAAACATGATTGACAATAAGTAGTTAGGAGTTAGGAGTTAGGAATAATGAAGATTTTGATTATGATTAATTTATTAAGTCATTATTTAGCTTATTAATTAATGGGTTTCACCTGGCATTACTCTTAATTACTCATTCTGCGAAAAGCTAAAGTGGCTTCCGCTGCTGCTCAACTCTTCAGAACTTCTAACTAACTCCTAACTCTTAACTTCTAACTGGAGCAACGCGATTAATGAGTCCTCCGATTCAAATTAAAAAACACCCTTTTCCATCTCTGCTTTATCTGGAGTGGACACTACTGGCGATTACTGCTTTGACAGCATTTATACCACCTCCATTACGGCGATCGCGTCCTAGACTTCCAGAACTATCAATTTGTGGTGTATTTCCAGACTTGTCAGTTTGTAGCATATTGCCAGAACTGTCAATTTATAGTCTGATTGTTTTTGCATTAATGGGCTTAAAATTACCCAAAAATAGCCAGACAGCTAAGATAACTTACACAGTAATTGAAATTTTACTAATTTTAATGATTGGGCTTTTTGGCGAAAGATTTGCTCGCCTTTTCCCCTTCCTATACATAATTTTAGTTACTCGTAGTTGTCTGATTTTTCAGTTACCTGGGCGTTTATTCATTACAGGTTTATCATTTACATTGTTTTTAGTTACTACACAACTAAAATACCAGCTATTCAGTTTTCAAGCATCACCCCAGGCGCAAGAACGATTTCGATTTCTGAGCTTGAATTGGTCGCTGGTATTTGGCTTAAGTTTAGTTTTTGTGTTGTTGATGATGAATGCAGTGTTATCTGAACGGCACAGTCGAGAAAAGCTAGCGATCGCTAACGAAAAACTCCGTCAATATACCCTACGAATTGAAAATCAAGCTACCTTAGAAGAACGTAATCGTATTGCTCGTGAAATTCATGATTCATTAGGACACTCTCTGACTGCTTTAAATCTACAATTAGAAACTGCTTTAAAATTGTGGCAATCTAACCCAGGTAAGGCTGAAACATTTCTAGCGACAGCAAAGGAATTAGGCTCAAAGGCGCTAAATGATGTCCGCCAATCTGTTTCTACTATGCGTTCTAATCCCTTACAGGAACAGTCTTTAGAGCGTGCGATCGCTAGTCTTTTAGAAAGTTTTCATCGCTCCAATGGCATTTTACCATTTTATCAAATAAACATTGAATATTCTTTACCACCTGAAATTAATACCGCTATTTATCGAATTACTCAAGAATCTTTGACTAATATATCTAAATATGCCTATGCAACTAAGGTTGAATTTGAACTCACTACAACAAGAGGGAATTTGCAATTGATAATTCAAGATAATGGTAGAGGTTTTGATTTAGGGCAAAATACTACTGGTTTTGGGCTTCATAGTATGCGCGATCGCACTTTAGCAATTGGAGGTGAGTTTAATATTAATAGCGCTCTTGGTTCTGGTTGCAAAATTACAGTTAATATTCCATTAGCAAGGTTGACATAATGATTAAAGTATTGCTGGTAGATGACCAAAGTTTAATTCGTCAAGGATTAAGAGCTTTATTGGAACTAGAACCAGATTTAGAGATAGTGGGAGAAGCAGAAAATGGTGAACAGGCGATTAATTTCGTTGCAGAATTTCAGCCAGATGTAATATTACTGGATATCCGAATGCCGATTATGGATGGAGTTGCAGCCACGAAAGAAATTCAAAAACGTTTTGCCAAAACTAAGATTTTAGTACTGACGACTTTTGATGATGATGAATATGTATCAGCCGCATTGCAAAATGGGGCAATGGGTTATTTATTGAAAGATACACCCTCAGAGGAATTAGCTGTTGCGATTCGTGCTGTTCACAAAGGATATACTCAATTAGGCCCAGGTATAGTTAAAAAGCTGTTGACTCAGTTTTCTAATGGTACACCAACCCAGTCACCGCCTGTACCATCTAGTTTAACTGAACTTACCCCTAGAGAAAAAGAGGTTTTGCGACTAATTGCTACAGGCGCTAGTAACCGAGAAATTGCTCAGGAACTCTACATTTCTGAGGGTACGGTAAAAAATCATGTTACGAATATTTTAAACAGATTAAAT
>JBGTMK010000149.1:0-2835 GCA_041743605.1 Nostoc sp. | reverse complement strand
CAGCTAAATCCTCATACTTATTTGATGGTATAATCTCCATTTCTTCAAGTAAGGGAATGCTGTCTTCAATATCCCATGCTTGTCCCTCAGCTTTTGATAAGGTTCGGTCAAAAAGCACGACTTTCACACATTTTCGGAGTAGCACTAAAGCATTTGCTACGTCTGCACCCACATTCCCCGCACCAATCACCCCGACCTTGGATGTTTTACTACTCATGTCGGATCTACCTTTTTTGTAACTGTTTTTCCCTTTGGGTTAAGAATATAACTGATATTGTCCAAAATCACGCAATTCGGCAATTGAATTGTGCAATCATTCCATCCAACAGTGCCATAAATTAATCCCCCTAGCGATCGCAACTCCCAAAAACACGTCTTACAAAAATGTCAAAGCTAGTAGCTTCTCTAACACAAAAGCTCCTAAGCCGAATCTTTGCGCGATTTTCCACCAACACGCCACTCATCACTCCAATAGCCCACATCAGCAGGGCTTTCGCCAATAAGAGAGAGAATCGATTGCTCTTAGGTGATGGTCTACGCTGCACCCAAGAGAGCGATACACTTCTACAGTTAAAGAAATTGCAAATCAAAACTCTTTTACTTGTCGTGGGTCTTCATCCGGTGGATGCCAACCACCTTTAATCCAAAGACGACGAGCTTTGACAATAGAGCCTTCATTATGACGTTCATCATTGAGGTCTAAACGATTACTTGTAGCTCTTCCTACAGAACTAATGCCAATAATTTTTAGACCATCTGCTGACCAAATAAAGTGGTCAGACCACTTTTCCTGACGTGGATTAAACAGAGGTAGCATCTGGCCTGTATCTGGATCAATTCCAGTGGTAAAATTGTAGCGATATCCATTACAACGCTGACAGGCTAACGCTAGGTTATCAGGGTCATCCGAACCTTTAAGAGACTGTGGAATAATATGGTCAATAGAAAATAGAGCAGCACTTGCTTCTTCTAAAGAATGACAATATTCACAAAGAAATTTTGCTCTTTGTCTGACTAATTTTTTGGTTGCATCATTAACTGTCATGATTCAGAAATGATTTTGGCATTAAGCAAGGTAAAAATTCTATCCAGTTCCAATATGCCTGCCAATTCAGCATCTTCTTCTGTGGTTAGCAATCCAGCTTTCTTTTTCTCAGACAATTCTTCGAGTCGAGACTGTAATTCTTCAGTAAACTTAAACAAATGTATGTCCCTAACTTTACTGAGTTTGATTCCAGAATCTACCCAGAATGAGGGTTGAACCATCATTTGAGTAATCATAAGCTGTATGTCTCGTTTAATTTAGCGGATTGGTGGTATTTTAACAGCGAATCTTCCTTACCTGCTTTAGTTTGAATGTCAGTTGATAAAAGGTAATGCGGTAGACTTGTCTTTTTCCCCAAAGAAGAAGCTTAAAATCACGGTTGTCGTCTATGATACGTTGATACGTTGGCTGATGCTGACTTCTAACCTCTGTAATGCCACAGTGTAGATTATTCGTTTTTTGCGTAAAGCATGAGATTTGAGGTGAATAGTATTATATAACGGTATTTACTATGGATAAACCAGGGACAACATTAATTGTCTCCCATATAATTTTCTTTTATCAAAACCATTTTGTATTCACTTTTTGGCACAGGATTACTTAATGTTTGCAAGAATAAATTAGCCTAACGTTTTAAACATTTGAAATGAGTTAATCTTATAACTAGTTGAGAACAGGAAGTTTTGAAAGAGGTTGCCAGACGATAACTTTTGCGGAGCATATTTAAGGTCGAGTATGGCACACGCAATCGAAGTGGGCGCAACACAGGACGATATAACCAGTAATAAGCTTTTTTTAAGTCATTCCATTTTGAACAAGCTTCAAGATGTAAAAAATCTGAAATGTCTACAACTAACCCTCTACTCTGATGAATCATCACATTACGACCGTGGACATCATGAGGGTGGAGTCCGCGATTTCTAGCATAGTCCAAAGCTTTATCGATATCCCGTATTACCTGCTGAGGAATTGGTAAGCCCAAGTGCATACAATCGTACAGAGTTGTTCCATAAAGCCGTTTCAAAATTAGAAAGCTATCTTTGGCGTACAAACACTCAGAAAATGCCGGATGAGAACCTAGACGACGGTAGACTTCTACTTCTTCTTCAAAGCCTGGCCGTCCTGGGGCATAAATTTTAACTACACACTCAGGGTAATCGGGATGATAAACTACTGCGGCGTAATTTCCTTTGCCAAGCAGCCGCCAGGGTTGTGGAAGATAGCCAACCTGAATGGGATTACGGGGATTAACACTTTCAATTTGTAATCTAGGCAGTAGTTCCTGATAAATGCTTCTGACTAACTGTTCTGGGAGCAATTTGTTCATACCGGATAAGTATCTGACACCAAAGAACAAGATAAACTACTTGATTTATCTCAACTATTACGGCAACAGTTGGAATTGAGCTTAATTTTGAAATGGCAATCCCTATATTGTGACAACACTAGCAATATGAAGCCATTGCGGAGAACTTCCATAATCTTAACTGCGTAGTTTACCGCCGCAGGCATCGCTGGAGCTACCATCATCGCTATCTTGATTTTCCAAAGAACTAACCAGCCATCCATCGCACTCACCGAAGAATGGACAGCTACACAAGTAGCAGATGGGGATAGCATCACAGTCCGCCAAACCGATGGCAGCCAAATGTCAGTCGAGCTTTGTGGAATTGATGCCCCGGAACTGAAACAGGGTTCAGCCCCAGGACAACCATTGGCTAATGAAGCAAAACAGAAATTGCTCAAGCTAGTCGCAGCTGCCGATAATCAATTGATGATCCTTGCGGTGG
>JBGTMK010000148.1:0-3805 GCA_041743605.1 Nostoc sp. | reverse complement strand
TTCAGCTATGAGACTCGGAATTCATTCCGAGGCGGGATAGAAACGCAGTCCGAGATTTTTTAATAAAGATATGACTGCGACAAGACTTGTGTGTACACCGTAGCGATGCCTTGGGGGGATTAAGGGGGGTAATTCGACTTGTGTGTACACGGTAGCCTTAAAAAGAGGGGAACCCGGAGTCAAAGTCCCCCTTTTTAAGGGGGATTTAGGGGGATCTAAAACTTTTGATACTGACAAAAGGACTTTTAAAACATCCTCTTAGCGTTCTTGTAGAGTAGCCGCGAATTCCATTCGCACTGGCTTTTTAAGCACCATTTTAAATCATGCAATCATGATTATGTTTATCAAGTAACATACTAAAAATTAATATTTGCTTTATAAATAACCACTTTGCTTTTTAACTTGACTTATATTGAAAAATAACCAAAAACTTTGATTAAATTATGATATTTCTCTGAGAAAACATACTTATGATTATTCAATTTATCTATGTATTCATTGAATTGTGACTTACTAGACAACAGATTTTCATTGTTAACTTAATTCAGCACCAACTTATGGCTAACACGTAGATAACAAAATATCTCATACATTTATAGAGTTATAAATTATACTTTTCTGCTTAATTTTATTCAAAATAACATCAGTAATTATGGATGTTTGTTTATAAAATAACTTTAAAGAAATGATTTAGTTTCTGTAAAGTATGCTAGTGTTTTTATTAATTCAATGCTTTAAAGTGGTTATACAAACTAGTTATTCAATTGATATTTTTAAATTAAAAATAACTAAAGATAACTGCTTTGTCATTACCTTGTGACCGTTTCATTACTTGTTCAAGTTACATAAATTCGGATTAAAGGTGGTGTCTTTTGTGTAACAAGCTTGTCAACTTTCCTGGTTCAAATAGCATAAAATATATTATCCCGGACGTTGAAACTGGCTATGACATTGAACAAGATACAGAACGTTGTCATAAACAACAGCTATGTTGCTGTGATTAGCCTAGATAATCAAAAGCTTTCGGGTGAAAAAACGTTTCTGTTCTCTTAGCTACTCCTCAGTTCCCATCACTCCAGTAGGATACCATTACTCAAAATCTTTACCATTACAAATGGATTAAATTCACTGGTCAAGCAGCTATTACACTCCAAGACTATTTTACCAGTTTTAACAACGTCTTTGACCTATTGCCACAATTTCAAGAGTCTAGCGTTGGATAACATTTTTGTGCGATCGCAAGCCGCCTGAAAACATCAGGTTTTCCCCTGGCAGTATGTGTCGTGTGGTGTCGATTTGTAAACAAGCATTTAGCGGAGATAGGATAGCTAACTGCTTACAAAACGAGAGTTTTTCATTATTTAGTAGGCAACAGAAATTACTGTAGCTACACAATTCACAGTACTAACTATGCCCTATGTCTGCTTATTCAATTGATACTGCCTTAACGGAGTTAGAGAGCCTGATAAATAATTGTGAACAGGCTGTGATTAAGTCTATCGAGGGACAAAAAATGAAATCGGATAAATCAGTGTCAATCAACAAAATTAACAGACAACTACAACACAATCCTATCGCCATCGTTGGGATGGCTTCTCTATTACCTAAAGCTAGAAATTTGCGGGAATACTGGCAAAATATTGTAAACAAAATTGACTGTATTACTGATGTTCCTTCCACTCACTGGAGTGTTGAGGATTATTACGATCCGAATCCCAGAACTACTGAGGATAAAACTTACTGTAAAAGAGGTGGGTTTCTTCCAGAGGTAGATTTTAACCCGATGGAATTCGGCATACCACCCAGCATTTTGGAAGTTACAGATGTATCGCAACTATTAAGTTTAGTAGTTGCGAAAGAGGCAATGGAAGATGCAGGTTATGGTGAAAAACGCGAGTTTAGCCGCGAAACTGTTGGCGTAATCTTAGGCGTCGCGATGGCCAAGCAGTTAGGAATGCCACTTTCTGCGAGGTTGGAATATCCGATTTGGGAAAAAGCGCTTAAAAGCAGTGGTTTATCTGACGAGGATACGCAAAAAATCGTTGAGAAAATCAAAAGCGCTTACGTTAAGTGGGATGAGAATGCTTTCCCTGGAATGTTAGCTAACGTAGTCGCCGGACGAATTGCCAATCGCCTCAATTTTGGCGGGATGAATTGTGTAGTTGATGCTGCTTGCGCTAGTTCCTTTGGTGCTTTGAAAATGGCAATCAGCGAACTAGTTGAGCATCGTTCCGACATGATGCTAACCGGTGGTGTTGATACCGATAACACCATCATGGCTTACATCTCATTTAGCAAAACACCGGCGGTTTCTCCCAGTGAAAATGTCAAACCTTTCGATGCTAAATCTGATGGGATGATGCTGGGTGAAGGTATTGGGATGATTGTCCTCAAACGGTTAGAAGATGCTGAACGGGACAACGATAAAATATATGCCGTAATTAAAGGTATTGGTACTTCCAGCGATGGGCGTTACAAGAGCATTTATGCTCCCCGCAAAGAAGGCCAAGTTAAAGCCTTAGAACGCGCTTATGAAGATGCCGGCTTCTCTCCTGCTACCGTTGGTTTGATGGAAGCACATGGTACAGGGACAATGGCTGGAGATCCGACAGAATTCGGTTCTTTAAAAGACTTCTTTGATGTACATGATGACAAAAAGCAGCACATCGCTTTGGGTAGTGTGAAATCACAAATCGGACACACAAAAGCGGCTGCGGGTGCGGCGAGTTTGATTAAAACTGCTTTGGCTTTACATCACAAAGTATTACCGCCGACAATTAACATTACTGAGCCGAATCCCAAACTCAACATTAAAAATTCATCCTTTTATTTGAATACCGAAACTAGACCTTGGATTCGTCCAGAAGGGGAAGCGCCAAGACGTGCGGGTGTCAGTTCCTTTGGATTTGGCGGAACCAACTATCACGTCGTTTTGGAAGAATATGAAGCCGACCAAAACGCCGCTTACCGCTTACACAGTGGTGCTAGTGAAGTGCTGTTGTTTGCTCCCACGGTAGAGGAATTGTTGAGCAAGTCGGAAGAGATTTTAGGTAAGTTGCGTTCACGAAGTGACTCCGCAGGAGTATCGCCAGATGCACCTACACACTATTCACAATTAGTCAATGAGTGCAAATCACAACAGATTCCCCTCTCTGCTCCCAGATTTGGGTTTGTAGCTGAGAACCTCGAAGAAGCTTGCAAGTTCCTGCAAACTAGCATTGACTGGCTGAAACTTAAAGGTTCAGCAGCATCTTGGGAGCATCCCCAAGGGATTTATTACCGCGCTTCTGGTATGGAGTTGGGCGGAAAAGTTGTCTCTCTATTTTCTGGTCAAGGTTCGCAATACCTGGAGATGGGACGCGAACTGGTGATGAATTTCCCTTTGATGCGCCGTCTTCATGGTTATATGGATAGCCTGTTGCTCAAAGATAATTTGCAGCCGCTTTCAGAGATTGTTTTTCCTCATCCTGTGTTTGGAGAGGCAGAAAAAAATGTCCAAATTGCTGCCTTGCAACGCACAGAATATGCTCAACCAGCCATCGGGGTGTTGAGTGCAGGGATGTACAGCATATTGCAACAAGCTGGGTTCAAATCAGATTTTGTTGCTGGACATAGCTTTGGTGAACTGACAGCACTATGGGCTGCGGGGGTTTTGAGTACCGAAGATTACTTGTTCTTAGTGAAAGCTAGGGGTCAAGCAATGGCTGCACCCGAAGACCCAGATCATGATGCGGGAAGTATGTTGGCTGTCAAAGAAGACATCAGCAAAGTGGAAGCAGTGCTGAGACATTTTCCCCAAGTTGCG
>JBGTMK010000147.1:0-3674 GCA_041743605.1 Nostoc sp. | reverse complement strand
TTGCCCAGAAGACATGGAATTTTTCAATGAACGCATTGATAAATCTGTGTTGACAACAGCCGAAAATATTATTAATAATCAGTTTGAACGCTTAACTTATACAGAAGCCATCAAACTTTTAGAAAAAGCTGATGTTAAATTTGAATATCCTGTGAGTTGGGGTTTAGATTTACAATCAGAACACGAACGTTACTTGGCTGAACAACAGTTTAAAAAGCCAGTAATTGTTACAGATTATCCAGCGCAAATCAAAGCATTTTATATGCGCTTGAACGACGATGAAAAAACCGTCCGCGCAATGGATATTCTCGCACCCAAAATTGGAGAAATTGTCGGCGGTTCTCAGCGCGAAGAACGTTTAGAAGTATTAGAACGCCGTGTATTAGCGCAAGGATTAAACCCAGAAGATTTGTGGTGGTATCTGGATTTACGTCGTTATGGTACTGTTCCACACGCGGGTTTTGGACTAGGTTTTGAACGACTCGTGCAATTTATGACGGGGATGGGAAATATTCGTGATGTGATTCCGTTCCCGCGTACACCCCAAAGTGCTGAGTTTTAGTTTAAATTTTAGACCTGTTATCGCGTCTACACAAACCAAGTCCGTCTGCGCGGATTAATAAAAACTTTGAAACCCGCGAATGCGGGTTTTGTTTGTATGCCCACGTATTTTTTAAAACTATTAATTAAAATTAAGATTTTTGAATCTCCTCTTGTAAAACTTGAACTTGCTCAATAGATAATTCAGTAACTTGAGCAATTTGCTCTAAATTCATTCCAATTCGCAACAAATTTAAAGCCAACTTTCTTCTTGTTTCGGCTTCGCCTTTAGCTTCGCCTTCTTCTAGGATTTGTTGATAAATGACTGATTCGCGCATAATCTCACTCCTTAAAATCTTGCTAATTACATTTTTATCTAACACCAGATCGGCTAAAATGCCACTGGCAGCAGCTATATTTCTTTGTAGCTGGCGATCGCTAATCGCTTCAACCGCTTTGGCTACTTGGGTTAATACCATTGTAGGATCGTTTGTCTGACTTAGCACGGCAAAGGGTAATAGACCTGGAATACTCATAAATCTTTCTGTGGGTTGTTCCCACAGCCGTATTACCTCAAACTGATGGTAAGTGTTGTTTAATTTAAAACTGTTTTCAGTAACTAATTGTGAACTTGTTTTTCTCAAATAGATTACTATTTGGTGCATTTCTTTGTTAGGAAAGCGGCGATAAACCCTAACCCGATAATCTAACATCCGGAAGGGGATATCTTCATCAGCATCAGTTTGAAATTCGGTATGTAGAACTAAATCATCAGATTGCAATAAGATTAATGAATCGGCGCGAATTGGTTCGCTTGATAATTCAGTCGGGCTAAGTTCTGTTAATTTAATCGGTGAACCTAGTAACCAAGTTGCTAAATCATCTTTGAAGTTTTCGGCAATGAATTTACAGATATTGTCATACATGGCAGCCTTAAAGGAAGGGTATCAGGTATTGTTTATTAAAATTAAATTTGTTGGTGTTGGGTTTCCTTGCGTCAACCCAACCTACTGTTACTAAATCACTGTTTTAAACAGCATCTAATTACCAAGTACTTCTTGTCTACGCCGCTCCTGTTCCTGCTCCTGAATGTCTTGGCGTACTTCCCAATATTTTTTTACGGCTGCCTTAGATTCACTGATTATTGCTAATCTCAATTTACTAGCTTCATCGCCATCTCCTAAAAGAGAAATTAATTCTCTTCGTTGTGTTTTTTCAAGTGTAAGAAACCATTGAACAAAAGCTTTAAAAATTTCTTTTTTTGAACCTAATAACTCATCATGGGCAACAACGCAAGAAGGACAAACGTTAACAGTATAATGATAAAACCATTCCCCTCTAAAAGCAGTTCCGTTAGCAATAAAACTTGCAACTAAAGGGCATTTTTCACTTGATAAATTTTGATTGGCAATACAGTCTAAAATAGAAGTTGTATGATAAATACCCTCAAAGTAATTTGCTAGAGATCCAACAAGAACAGAACCAGGATATCCAGGGAGTATTTCTCCTGTTGAATCAAGCCAAGCATATTTAGTCATTACTAAGGAGTAATGGTATCGAGAACTGATACAATCTGTGATTGCTCGCTCTTGATTATAGGAATTTCTCAGATATTGATTAATACTATTTGTATCAAATCCCATTCGCTTGTAATAGTTAGAAGAAAACATATCTTCTTGGCAGCTTTTCGCCACCTGAGCTAGTCTAGTCATATTTACCTGTGCATCACTTTTCATTGGTGTTAACAACAAAGCCGAGCTAGTTATTAGCAAAGTTATTAAGCTTTTAACTGTGAAATTTCTCATTGATTTCCCTCTCTTATTACTTGTTCTAATTCATCAGAAGTTTTAGGAATTGGATATGTAGATTCCCAAGGATTAGGGATATTAGCCCCAGCATCATTTGTATTTACTGCATTATTTAGTTGTTTTGTTGGTACTTGTTGCTTAGGGAGCATCCCAGTTTTTATTCTTCAAAAAAATGTAAAAAAAGTATGAGAAGGTAAGGGAGTAACCCACGCGATCTCTTCCATAGGAGCAGTTATGACTGAAGAAGAAAACCAACTTGTAATCGAACACGCTCGTGCGATCGCTAAAATACTCTACAAAAATGCTCCAGTCGAGGAATTAAGAAGTTTAGGGAAGATAGAGCAAGTAGTACGCAGTCAAATGCAAGAACATGTAATGCCCACTGTTGGTGTTTTTTTATCGAAAATGTCACAGGAGAAAAAACAGGACACAAGCGGGAAGTAAAAAGTGTTATCGGAAAACTGCCAATAACGAGTTCTCAAGCACAAAAGCTGGAACTTAAGCCTCATAGTCAAATAAGCCCATATCTAGAAGCATGTTGCCTGAGAGCAAGTGCTGCGGTATCATACGAACGTGCAGCAGAAGACGTAAAATATGCCACAGGAATAGAAGTCTCGAAAAGTGTGCAGCAACGACTGGTACACCGTCAAAATTTTGAACTCGCACAAGTGGAATCAACGGTTGAGGAATTAAGTGTTGATGGTGGAAATATTCGTGTACGCACACCAACTGGGAAACCATCTGATTGGAAAGGTTATAAAGCTGTCCGTTTGCATGACCAGCAAGCTATGGCAGCGTCTTTTCAAGAGAATAATCTCGTAATTGATTGGGTCAACAACCAACCATTAGCTCCGGTTCTTACTTGTATTGGTGATGGACATGACGGAATTTGGAATATTGTTCGCGAATTTACACCCCAAATAGAGCGACGCGAAATTCTTGACTGGTTTCATTTAATGGAGAATCTTTATAAAGTTGGCGGTTCAATGCAAAGGATCAACACTGCCAAACACCATCTCTGGCAAGGACGAGTTGATGATGCGATCGCCTGCTTTGCCGACTGTACACTGAAGCAAGCAGAGAACTTCTGTGCTTACCTTGAGAAACATCGACACCGTATTGTAAATTACCAGTATTATCAAGCAGAGCAAATTTGTTCTATTGGATCTGGTGCAATTGAATCTACTGTAAAACAAATTGACCGTCGAACTAAAATTTCCGGCGCACAATGGAATGTTGAGAATGTTCCTCAAGTTCTTGCTCACCGTTGTGCCTATCTTAATGGATTAATCTTTGCTCGCTAAATAAAAACTGGGATGCTCCCAT
>JBGTMK010000146.1:0-2480 GCA_041743605.1 Nostoc sp. | reverse complement strand
AGTAAATGCAGATGGCTTTGGTGTGGGTTGGTATCATAGTCAAAAAGATACTAACCCTTTTATTTACAAAAATACCCTGCCTATTTGGAATGATATCAACCTACCCAGTCTCAGCCGTTACGTTGAATCAAAGTGTGTACTTGCTTATGTCCGTAGTGCTACATCAGGACAAGCCGTAGATTTTGCTAATTGTCAGCCCTTTAGCCATCAACAACAGCTGTTTATTCACAATGGACGAATCGAAAATTTCCACAAAACATTACACAGAAAAATCCGCAGCACTTTAACCCAAGATTTTTACGAAAAAATTAATGGCAGTACTGACTCCGAACACATCTTTGCATTATTACTTTCACAAAGTCAAATTAACAAACACCGACCTCCAGAATATGTTTTACGCAACACATTATTAACGCTTTTAGAGATGGCAAAACGCTATCAAGTAGAAGCCTCACTCAACGTAATTTTTAGTAACGGACATCGTTTAATAGCTTCTCGTTTTGCTACCAGTTCACCACCTCCATCTCTTTACTGGATACGAGATGATCCGACTTTCCCAAAATCTGTAATTATTGCGTCCGAACCTCTCTTTTTAGGTAATTGGATTGCTTGCCCAGAAAATAGCATCATTAGCGTGGGAGCAGACTGTGAGATCCAAATTGAGCAAATCTAGTGTGAAAGAGGTTATTTTTCAAGCCTTCGATGAATGTCGCCTAACAACTTTTGCACTATTCGAGGATATAGACGAAGCCACATTCTGTAGTCAGCCTCATCCTGACTTTAGCCCAGTTGGCTGGCACTTGGGGCATATTGCCTATATCGAGTCTTTATGGCTGCTAGAACGCAGTGCAGGTAGTAGGTGTTTATTTCCGCAATACCGTAAGCTGTTCGCTGCTGATGGTTTACCAAAATCTGAACGCGTTCATTTACCAAACTTACAGGAAATCCGTTATTACCTAGACACCGTTAGAGAAAAAGTTCTGGAATACCTGGAAGTAGCTGAGATAGAAATGCAAGAACGTCTCTGGCGTTTTTTGATTCAACACGAAAGCCAGCACTGCGAAATTATTAGCTTTGTGCTGGAATTAGACAAGAGGAATAGAGAATGGGGAATAGGGAGGGAAACAAGTTATTCCTCTGTTTTACTTTCTTCTCAAAGCTCAAAACTCAGCAATTTTACAGAAATGATTCAAATCCCCGGTGGTGAATTTGAGCAGGGGAGCGACTCAAGTGATGCTCTGGATAATGAACGTCCAGCACATAAAGTATATTTAGGTACTTATCTGATTGACCGCTACCCTGTGACTTGTGGACAGTATAGTTCATTTATGGAGGCGGGAGGCTACCAAAATTCTCGCTGGTGGTCAGAATCTGGGTGGCAATGGTTACAAAATGAGTCAGTAACACAACCGCTTTACTGGTGTAATGATGCCTACGATCGCAAGCTACACAGTTATGATAATCACCCGGTTTGCGGTGTAAGCTGGTATGAGGCCGAGGCATACTCACGATTTGTAGGTAAGCGACTACCCACAGAAGCCGAATGGGAAAAAGCAGCTAGTTGGGATACACAAACTAATAGTTCCCGCACCTATCCTTGGGGAGATGAAGAACCAACCACCCAACACTGTAATTGCGTAGGTGTAGCCCGTCGTAGATATAGCCCAATTGGTAAGACAACGCCAGTAAATGCCTACCCGCCTGGGCAAAGTGCATATAGTTTGTACGATACTCTCGGCAATGTCTGGGAGTGGACAGCTTCCTGGTTTGATGGCTACAAAGGTTTCCAAAGTTACCCTTACATAGGTTACTCACAAGTTTATTTTGACCACAAGCACCGCGTTTTAAAAGGCGGTAGTTGGGCAACTCGTTCTTGGGTAATGCGTTCTAGTTTTCGCAATTGGTATCATCCCGGTGTGCGCCAAATTTTCGCTGGGTTTCGCTGTGCTGCTGATTAGAGCTATTTTCAGGTAAATACTGTGCGTTCGCCGATTTTGAAGCAGTAAAAGGAATTAATGGCTTTATCGGTAAGGGTTAAGACGATTTTTAAAGCAAAGGTATTATGAGAGAGGATTTGAGGGTAGTGTGAAGCTCAGATTGTGTTGGAATGGGGTGCATCGATGAGCGAGACAGAAGTAAAAATAAGCTCCGAGCGGATAGACGATATTCCATTGATAGTTGAATGGCTCAAGCAAATTGAAATAGCCAAACATATCGACCAAAAATTGAAGAAACCACACGGAAACCACCAAGGAATGAGCTATGGGCAGTTGAGTGTATTATTTATAACATATATAATCACTCAATCAGACCATCGCTTGTGTGCGGTGGAAGCATGGGTAGAAACACACCGAAGAATATTGGAATTAAGTACTATAGCAACCCGTGCCAATATCGCAGCAAATCGAGGCATTTACTGTGTTCCCTTACCCCGCAGTGGACAAAACCCCCAATTAATTTCTCAAACAATGGGTACTAGA
>JBGTMK010000145.1:0-2755 GCA_041743605.1 Nostoc sp. | reverse complement strand
GCCCTGATTACTGGGGCAAGTAGTGGAATTGGGAAAGCAACGGCTTTAGCCTTTGCAAAAGCGGGGATAGATGTCGCCTTAGTCAGTCGTTCATTGGATAAGTTAGAGGCGGTAAGAGAAGCCGTAGAGCATACTGGGGTGGAAGCGAAAGCTTACGCTATAGATTTAGCGCGGATCTCGGAAGTAAAAGACAAGATCCAAGCGATCGCCCTTGACTTTGGTGATATAGACATTCTGGTAAATAATGCGGGCATAGCCTATACAGCCACTTTGAGCGAAACTCCCCTAGAAGACTGGCAACAGGTAATTGACTTGAATCTGACTGGCGTGTTTGGGTGCATTATGGGGATCTTACCTTCAATGCGCGATCGGGGCACAGGCACAATTATCAATGTCGCTTCAATTGCCGCCAAGCAGCCCTTTCCGGGTTGGGGAGCATATAGCGTCAGCAAGGCTGGTTTGATTGCCCTCACTCAAACCCTGGCGCAAGAAGAACGCACCCACGGCATTCGTGTCACAGCGATCTGTCCCGGCGCAGTCAATACCGAACTTTGGGACACAGAAACAGTCCATGTCAACCTAGACCGTTCCAAAATGTTAACCCCGGAAATTGTGGCTCAGTCAATTCTTTACGCTGTACTTTTACCACAACAGGCAGTGATTGATGAATTAATCCTGATGCCCAGCGCTGGCGCACTCTAATTAGTCCTTCGTCCTTTGTCTTTTGCAAATGACTAATGACTAATGACCAATGACCAATGACTAAACCATAACCAAGACTGAATCATGACTATTGCTAGTTCCAACGGTTCCAATTACTCTCAATCGCCTCTGATTCCCGACTTGGCAGAAGCCATAACTCCTAGACCCGATCGCAATACTCATAATGGGCGACCAGCAGATGTGTGCCCACCAAAAGAGGAACAGATGGAGGAAATGAAGGACGCCGTGCGGACACTAATATTGGGCGTTGGTGAAGATCCAGAACGCGAAGGACTCCTCAAAACACCCAAACGAGTAGCCGAGGCAATGCGGTTTCTTACCAGTGGCTATAACCAATCTCTTGAAGAACTAGTTAACGATGCCATCTTTGATGAAGGGCATAGCGAGATGGTACTAGTTAGAGATATAAATTTCTTTAGTCTGTGTGAACACCATATGCTACCATTTATGGGTAGAGCGCACGTTGCTTATATCCCCAACCAAAAAGTTGTGGGATTGAGTAAGCTAGCCCGCATTGTTGAGATGTATTCTCGCCGCTTACAAGTGCAGGAGAGATTAACGCGCCAAATTGCCGAAGCAATCCAGACCATTCTAGAACCTCAAGGCGTTGCCGTTGTGATGGAAGCTAGCCACATGTGCATGGTGATGCGGGGCGTGCAGAAACCAGGTTCTTGGACTGTCACTAGCGCAATGGTTGGTGTGTTTCAAGAAGAACACAAAACTCGTGAAGAATTTTTTAACTTGATTCGCCATCAACCAGCATTCTTTTAATAAATGGGGAATGGGGAATGGGGAATGGGGATAGACAAGGAAGCGATTTATTTAATAATTCTCCCTCATCTCCCTTATCTCCCCCATCTCCCTTATCTCCCCCTACTCTCCACTCCCTACTCCCTACTCCCTAATTTCTCAAACAACTTGGCTACTTTATCTAAATCCTTATCTCCAGGTGTTCGTTCCACACCACTAGATAAATCAATGCCGCTAGGATTAACCTGACTTAGGGCTTCCAGAATATTATCTGCTGTCAGCCCTCCTGCTAAAAACCAAGGACAACTAGGGCTAAATTGTTCTAGCATCGTCCAATCTAAAGTTTTGCCTGTACCACCCAGCTGTTGCGGATGATAAGCGTCAAGTAGCAAAGTATCCACATATTTTGTGTAATCAGCAGTTGTGTCAAGATGCTCAATACTCCGAATTCTCAAGGCTCTAATAATTTCGACCTTGGGTAAATATTGACGCAAGTGGTAGCAAAAATCTGGTGATTCATCTCCGTGTAACTGGACGCCAGTCAACCCAGAATCAACAACTATCTGATTGATTTCGGGGATGCTGGCGTTAGCAAAAACACCAATTGTGTCAATATTTGCCGGGAGTTCTGCTACTGCTGCCCGAATTTGCGATGTAGTAACGTAGCGGGGCGAACTTGGTACACAAATAAATCCTAGTGCCGTTGCGCCAAGAGAGGCGATCGCTATAGACTGCTCTGGTTGAGTGATGCCGCAAATCTTAACGCGCATGAATATCTGAAAAAATTTAAATAATCACTTGAAAAGTCTAAACTATCTAAAAAAATTTTGGGCCTTGTAATTTTATAATCTTGTTGGTCTACGATTAACTTTTCCCTTTAGGAGACAAAAGCTTGATTTCCTCTATTTTTCTAGCAGTAGCTGCATCCGTTCCCGCAACACCTGCGTGGAATCCTACAGTAGCGATCATCATCAGTGTCAGCAGCTTAGTAATGGTTTTACTAAGTACTAGGATTGAAAAACCCCTAGTTGGCCCCAAGTTCCCTATCCTGCCAATTAGTATTCCAACATTCGTTGGGGCGATGGCTTTTGGTCATATTATCGGCATTGGCATCGTTTTAGGACTGACTAATATCGGTCGTCTGTAGTTTTTGATGACCGTGGCGTTACAAGTAACGCCGCGGTCAATACAAACACTCTTAAAAACAATTTTGGGCAGGGGGAGTAGGAGGAGATGAGGAAGAAGCAGGGGAGCAGGGAGCAGGGAGCAGAGAGCAGGGGGA